>NZ_SZWS01000051.1:82755-101908 GCF_005281245.1 Citrobacter sp. wls826 | reverse complement strand
GGCGCGCTCAAATTCAGCGCGCCGTCGATCGCCACAACAAGCGACTGCCCACTATGTAAGGTCTGTATGCAGGCCCTGACCACGTCCGCTTCGCTTTTGTCACTAACCGAAATCAACCGCTCACCGTAGCCCCCTTTGAGCACGCCAGGCGTGGAAGCCACCCATTTACTGTTCATTTCCAGCAAGGAGAGGATCATCGGCCCGGCATACATTGCGCCCATATGAGCCGATACAACAATGCAACCACGCTTATCGAGCTGCAGCCGTTGGAAAAACTGCTCGACATGCGATATATCGGCCAACCGATACATCGGTTCGTCGGCCTGCTCTCCACGGCATTCAAGCCAGTCGAGGAGATAATTATCGGCAAGATACCCCCACTTCGCCCGGCGTTCCCATTCATCGCGCTCGATACCGGACTGTCTGCCGGCAACTTCCCATGCCCAGTCAAGGCGCTCAGGCGGTAGATTAACGGCAGATATTTGCCCATCAAGCGCCAGCAGCCCCTCTTCGAATGACTGAGGCAGATGGCTTGCTCTGGCCTGAATATAGTGCTCAAAGACGCTTTCCGCTTCGCTTGTTTTCCCCGCCTGTAACAACGCCGCCGCGGCATAACGGTTCCATTTACTGGTCCCCCCTTTTTCCCTTGCCAATTGTACAAACTCATCGCTGGCAGCAGCGTATTGCCCAACCTGGCGCAGTGCTCGGGCATACATGGCTCTGACATAAGGAAGATCAGGATGAGTCGCGAGCGACTGCTGCAGTAACGGAATGGCTTTCTCATTCTGACCCGTTCTGATTAAGGCATCGGCATACAGGGTCACGATCCGTAAATTATCAGGGTTAAATTGCAGGGCATGCCGCCAATGCTCAGCGGCCTGAAGCTTCGCTTCCCGGCTGCGGCCGGATTGATAGTGGGCAAGCCCCAGGCTACGACGCAGCGCCGCACCATCCAACCCACGGGCTAATGCGGACTCCCCAGTCTGAATGGCTTCCTGATATTTACCGACAGCGCACAGCGTATCAACCGCCAGCCCCGCCGACTCCTGGCTTTCTAACGCGAAGAAAGGGAGCAATGCGCGGGCCAGGTCATGATCTTCTGGTAGGCGGCTTTTATTTAAGAAACGGAGGCAGGTCTCAATCATATCTCCCCGCGGGGGAGCTTCCTGCGCCTGTGTTCTGGCCAACGAGATTGCCTGTAACTCTTTATCCACCAGCGTCAGGCTGCGCAGATGGAGGGCAAAAATTTTGCTATTGCCCGAAAAAGCGAGCCATGCCCGCTCGGCTAAGTCAGCAACAGTCGCATATTGTTTACTCTTAAGCAGCACGCTTGCGACCAGCAGGACATCCTCCGGCTGGCACACATTCACCGCCAGCAGTTTGTTAACCACCTGTAGTACAGCGTCCCGATGATGTGATGCCAGCGGCGAAATAATCCAGCGTCGCAATAAATCACGGCTATTCTTTGCCGTCAGCACACGGTCTGACAACAAAGTCAGCGCGGCATCTGTTTCATCTTTACGCAAACACGCGATAGCGAAGAGAAGAATGTTTTGCTCATTTCCAGCACTATCTCGTACTTTTTCGGGATGCTGACCGAAATAGTGACATAGCCCCTCCCAATCCTCTTGTTTGAGCAGGGTGGTTGGCGATATTTTTTTACATGTAGAGTGCAAGCTCATCGTATTTCCTTACTCCGCCTTATTCACGCATCCGCCTGATGGTTATCAGGAGAGAAGTCACCAGGTACGCGATGCCCAGCAACACGAAGAACAGTAACCACTTTGTTCCATCGGCATAGCGAGTGGTGTCAGACACCACCATCGGTTGAGAAATGATCAGCAAATACCGTCTCTCACGTAGCGCTTGAAGCTTCCCTTGCTGTAAGGTCTGCAAGGCAGATTCCCAGCGTGTTTTGGCGATCTCACTCTGCAGGCGAAGATCTTCAAACAGGGACAGACTTTCTGAAGAACCTTGCGACCCTAACTTATTTGACAGGCGGTTACGTTGTTCGCCGATCTGCTTTTCCAGGACCTTGATTTTGGCCGACAGGCGAGGAATAAGGGGGTTCTGATCCAAACCATTAGCCATTAGTTGCGCGTATTCCGCTTTCGCCTCCGCCAACTGCGTTTCAAAGCCAGCAATTAATTGATAAATCGCGGTCACGGTTTCCTGCGGTTCAATATCTTTTTGTATATGCTGTATTTTTAGCAATTCAAGCCGAGCGGCCCCCAGATTCTCCTGGGCCGATTTAACATCGTTTTCCAGCCATAAAATCCGTTCCTGCTGCATCCGCGCTGAAACGGTATTAACGTGCTGTTCAGCAAAAGCCAGAATGCGCTGGGCAAAAAACTCAGCCTGTTTCGCACTCCGCGCCTTGACGTTTAAACGCAGCATGCCCTGTTGAATATCGACAGCAACCGAGACTTTCGATAAATAGTAACGATAAGGATCATCATTAATACCCAGTGGCGCGTGGTAGCGGGAAAATAATGCGATATCGTCTTGCGCGAAATAAGATAAAAAACCGAGCTCTTTTTCCATCCGCTCCATCATTTCTTTCGAAAGTATAAACTCGCGAACCTGAAAGCCCTCCGACATCTCATTGCCTGCACCAAAGAAAGCTGTTCCAGAAAAATTATCCTGGCTGGCATCAGTTTGCACAATAAAGGTGGCATCCGCGCTATAAAAACGCGAAGTTAATAGCCACGACATAAGCATAATAACCAGCAGCGGCAAAGCAATATAAAGAAAGAGCCGACGTAGCGATTGTTTGGCTTGCTGAACACGTCGCTCTTTAATAACCAATGACGCTCTACGGACAGAATCAGCATCCGTCGCGGACCACCCGGCGTCTGGGCGATGATGACTTTTCGCATCGGCCGTTTTTTCCGTCTGGCGAAAGGAGCGTTCATTCTCTTTTTGTTGTAGTCGCGAGGCTCGGCTTTCTTCTGCTACCTTCGCCCTTTCCTCTTTCCATTTTTTAATACGTTCTGAATTTTCCACACTCTATCCGTATATTTTCTAATTATATATCAAAGGAATAATCATCAGTTTGAATCGTCGCCTGATTTGACTGATATTGTTCAAAAAGCGCAGATGCCTGTGCTAAATCTTCACACATCGTAATTTTTCCATGCAGCAGTACGCCAAACGCATGACAGTGTTCTTTAATAAGCCGAGGGTTGCGCGTTAGCACAATCAACCCTTTCTGTTGCAGCTCATAAGCTAGTGCCGCCTGCATACGCAACTGTGTGGCATTATCCCCGGTGTACAGCTTGTCATCGGCAATATAAAGGCGGCAGGGAAGCAGTAAATTAATGGCAAATGCCAGATGCGCTTTCATCGTGACAGAATATTCACTCACCCTGTCGGTATAGCGCTGTTCAAGCTGGGTCAATTGATAGCAGAAATGTGAAAATTCATCGCCATCCAGGCCATAAAGACTGGCCATCATGCGCGCATTCTCTTCGCCGGTTAACCCCGGCAGAACAAAAGCATTTGCCCCCAGTGGGAGCGCATCACCCCGTAGCCCAATAAAATCCCCTTCATCAGGAGCATCTATACCGCACAGCAATCGGGTTAGCGTCGTTTTGCCTGAACCAGGGGCCGCCAGAATACCGATATGCTCATGGTAATCCATGACAAAATCTGTTTTATCAAGGACCACCCGCGGGCCCTTATCAGACTCAAAATAGCGTGTACAACCTAATAAACCGAACACGAACGCGTCTCTCCTGAAGCTAAAGTCAGTGATTTTCAGTGTCACAAATCAGGTGAAAAATGATGCCCGCGAGGAATAACGTTGCGGAAAATGCCAGAGGGTAAAGAGGTTCAAGGTACAAGGAGTTATACCCCTCAAACATTCCTTCTCTGACAATCTCATTAGCATGAAGTAGAGGGTTCCAGCTGAATATGCTTAATAATGAATAGGGCAATTCATTCGCCGTATAAAAGACAGCTGAAATCAAAAACATCGGTCTTAGCACTACAGGAACGGCTTTGTAGACCAGCGGAAACCGTTCAGACAGTGCGTCACAAAAGTAACCAAACGATAATCCCAGAAGCCATGCGATAACCATCCCTTCAAAAATCAGGATCGGTTTCTGGGCTTCCCAACGGGAGAAGATAAGAAAGTTAATTAATGAAACAATAATATAAATGATAACCGCATTAACAAATTCGACTGCGGCAAGAGCAAAAATCACATGTCTTTTCTTAACCTGCGAGACAACCGCCAACGATGTAAAGAATGAACGGGTGCGCATGGTTGCGGTAATGGTATAACGAAATAACAGATACGGTAATATACCTGCAATAACAAAGCTGATATCGTCAGTGAATATTGGCACGGTGCGATTTAAATATTGAAAAGAAATAACGGTAATGGTTATCCATACCAATGGTACGGCCAGCACCATCATATAGTTTAGCAAATTACCGTTATAGCGTGTTTTGATATCGCGTGACATTAACAAAATGATTAACTCATAGACGGTAATGAGTTTCATAAAATAATAAGTATTATTTTTCAAAATATTCATATGGCAAGGTTAGAAAGAATTAGAGCCGCGGATCAAAAAGCTATCGAATGCGGCTTTCACCTTAGCGAAATCAGTCAAAGAGGCGTTCGAGATATAGATAACATCGCCGTCCTCCACCCGCATGGACTGTGCTAAAAACACCGAGTCAGGTTGGCTCATATCGACATGATAGATATTCAGCTTACGCATCTGCTGTTTCGCTTGCTCCGCTTCGTCATGCTTGTACAGAAAAACCGCCTGCGGATCGGCAAGATTGTCGTTTAATCCTTTCGCCAGCGCCAAAGCATCCACTACGCTGGAATGACGCTGAACCAGAGCATGTTTTCCCTGAACACCCGCCGCGCCGAGCACATTAACATACTCGGTCACTTGACGCAGAGTGATACGGTCATCCGGCTGTAAGACAATATCCAACCCGGGATACTGATAAATATCTGACAGTCGCGCATTGAAATAATGCTGCTGGCGCGTCACGTGAACTTCCATCATATCTGCGCTGGTATTTTCTACTGCCGCCGCCGTTGCCAAAAAATGACTAAGACGATTCATACTCTGTTCGAGAGGGTAGCGACCCGTTTTCCCGCTTCCCTCGACCGTCACCATGGCTCCGGTGCGGGCGGTAAGCGTCACCAGCACCTGAGGATTCAGGACAACGCGCGAAAGTCGCTTTCTGATCTCTTCAGCCAGTTGTGTCACATCCAGCCCGGTAACCGGGATTATCCCGGCATAAGGCACCTGAACGATATTACCGTCAGTCACAAGAATATTTTCAAAATCCGCCCGGTCGCCGCTCGCGTTATTGGATAAGTACCCCGCCCCGCCCGAGGATAAAATAGTGATATGCAGCACATCGCCTTTAGCCAAAGATGTCCAGTGCCAGTTATTTTCGGCAAAGACCGGATCGACAATAGTTTTCGGCACAGTATCGGCATCACTCAGTTTTAATGTCGGTGTGACTTCAACCAGATGATAATGAGGATCGTCCTGATTAATCAGGCTGGATTTAAATACCGCCCTGGGAATAGTGCATCCCGAAAGCAGAAAAAACGTCGTTAATAATATAATAATTTTTTTCATAACTTATTTTATAAATGAAATAGCTGAAAAAATGCTGCCCATTAATTAACGAGGCTGAGAGGCAATGGTTTGTACAAACGTTCCCACCATATGTTCCACGGTGAAGCGTTCTTGTAAAAATGACTGCGTCTGTTGGCAAATACCGGTTCTGCTGCGCCATAAATTGACCAACTGTTCTGCATAGCGGCAAGCCTGGTCAAGATTGACCGTCTGTGCATCATCAAGAATGAAACCCGAAACACCCTCAATAAAGCATTCTGCCGATCCACCTGCAGGGGTTGAAATCACCGGCACCCCGACCATTTGTGCTTCAATGAGCACATTGGGTAGCCCTTCATAACGCGAAAACAAAATGAATACGTCCATTTTTTGCAGCCAATACCCCACGTCACGCGAGACGCCAACGAATAGTATTCTCTCCAGAATCCCCAACTGTTCGGCGCGTTTCTGCGCTTCAGCGCGCAAATCACCATCGCCTACCAGCACAAAGCGTGTGGCGGGGTGGTGCTGTAAATAGCGTGCTGCAAAATCAATCCATGCAAAAGGGTTCTTATCGCCTACAAAGCGGAAAACGCCACCAATAGTCGTGTCCGCATCCTGTGTTTTTTGCGTAAACTGCTGCCAGATTTTATGTGGCACCTCAGAAGAGGGTTCGGTAGATGGCGGTAAGACGCCGTTATATACAACCTGGAAGTGCTTCGCCTCCAACTTTAGCCAGTCGGCATAATGGCGGGTCACACAATGGTTGTTACTCATAAAATCAACGCCAGGCACGACCGCCAGCGCCTGGTAGAGAGGCTCATATTCCGGCTTGAACAGACGCTTTCTCACCACCGGCGGTAAGCCACGTAATCCCAGCTGAATTCTGGGCACGCCAGCAATCAGCGCTGCAAGCGCAATCATCAGACAAGCGCCATCCTGCCAAACGGAGAGATAATCCAGCTTGCGCTCGCATAAGTGGGGGACCAGATGCTTGATACCGTAGTTACACACCGGCGGCAGATGAGAGAGCAATAAGCGCAACTCCGGAGATTCTATTGTCGTATCGTCAAAGAAGTTTCCGGTAATCTTCGCGATTTCAAGCACCTCGACCTGTTCTTCCAGCACTTCTTTCAGGAAAAAGTCTTGCCTGAGTTCCGGTGCCAGGGAGCGAATAATGAGCTCTACCGGCTCTTCTACTTTCAGGCCGCCAATTTTCCCCTGTTGCCGATATTTTCTGGCGATCTCAATAGCCAGCCTGGAAATCTGACGCTCTGCACCGCCGCTACCTAGCGAGCCTGTACAGAGCGCAAGGCGACCAAAAGATCCGACGGGAAGCTGCCGCGGCTGACGATTTCGATAGAACAAGATGGCATGCTTCATTGCAATAATACGGGTGTTGGTCCCCACAGGGATCGCTTCCCCTTCAAGGCGTTCAAGCAAATCGCAGATCTTATTTATTTTGCCTAAATAATTGTTATATTTTTTCTGCACGCCGGTGCTAACCTTTTTAAGAATTAGCTGCGCATCTTTGGCTAGCCCCGTATTATATAAACGACGCGCATACTCATAACGTGCTTCGTCATTGTTTTGTGCAATCAGCGTTTCGTAGAGAGCGTATGCACGCGCCGTTTCATTGAAATCATGAAGAAATTCTGCTTTTTTTAGCATCGCTAATGAAGTTAAAGCCTCAGCCGGTAATTCGCTGTCAATTAACGCAACAGCTTGCGCAAGCTTCTTCTCTTGTTTCAATGTTAAAAGCGTTTTCCCTAGCGCAGCTAACTTTTCTTCCTGCGTAATCATTACGACTTCCCTGATGTATTTTTTTGTAATGCGGTTATGCAGGTCGAGATCTGCCTTGTCACCGGCTCCGTTGGTCCATTCACTTTCTCCAGTCGCTGCCAATACTGCAAAGCCTGGGTGTAGTCGCGTAAATGCATTGCGTTTAATGCGGCATATTTCAAGGCATAGGCATTTTCACTATCAAAAACGAGTAATTTTTTCGCATAATCTAGATGTTCATAAGACGCGATAGTGCTACCGCCATCCTTCAGTGACTCATTAAATAATCTGATAATTTGCTTATATTCACGCATCAGGCGAGAAACATCAGGATCAATTCGTTTCAGGCTAATCAATACAGACAATGCTTCATCCAGACGCCCTTCAGTTTTCTTCTGGCGTACATATTTAAGGGCTCTGGTTGCAACATTGCGACACTCTTTCTCAAACAACTCGTTCATCGAGGCATTCTGGAATGATGGAGAAATGCTCATGACGTTAGCAATCAAATCAATGAGGAACGGAATGTCGTTAATATGACGTATACTGCGTAACATAATCGACTGCAGGCTGGTAATATTCGAATTACGAATCAAGGTCATGTGGGCCAACGTGCACGCATCCTTCCAGGCACCAAGATTCACCAGCGTTCTTGCACAATATACTGTGCTAACAGGATCGAACTCCAGAAGTGGCCACACAATTTTCGCCCCTACCAGGATATTTTCATAATCCTCACGCTCATACATTTCTCTTAATTTCTCGCGCCATGCCATTTTAACTTCATTATTAAAGCGAGAAATACGTGCATGGGGATAAACCATAAATGCAGAGTGGCTGTAGACCAGCGAAGTACTCAGTGAGACAAAATCATCAACCGAATGTAGCGACAGCGCAGTATTGTTCCATGCCTCAAAAACGTCGTGGAGTTTATCTTTATACGAGGTGCTAAGCGCCTGATGATAGCTCATATTCTTGATGCAGAAAGCTGTGCGGATAACGAGACCGGTATCATGAATCGTCGACAATACCGTCAGCGCAAATTCTGACTCATGGCGGAGTAGCTGCTCGAGCGCATGCATGAAAATCAATTCATCACTGAATTTGATTGCCAAAGATAACGCTGTTTCCATAAACGCATCATTTAGGCGCTGCGATTGAATGCCGGCATGGAAAGCTTCGGAGAATGCGTTGCCATCATTGA
The DNA here is from genome assembly GCF_005281245.1 of Citrobacter sp. wls826. Classification (NCBI taxonomy): domain Bacteria; kingdom Pseudomonadati; phylum Pseudomonadota; class Gammaproteobacteria; order Enterobacterales; family Enterobacteriaceae; genus Citrobacter; species Citrobacter sp. wls826. Next base: position 93,322 of record NZ_SZWS01000051.1, on the reverse strand, counting down.
AATATTGCGTGCTGCTCAGGAAATTAACCCATCCGCTTTGGGTTTCAGGATTCAATAACAGTACACGTTTCCAGTATTGATATGACTTATCAAACAGCTGTAAAGCATCGGCTGAGCCGGCGGCAACGGTAAGGACTTCTTCATCTTCAATTTCATTGGAAAGCATCATCTCGGCCGTCGATAAGGCTTCCCGCCAACGCGCTAATCCATGTAGAGACCTCAGCCGACAACGTAATGTACTGTCCGTCGTACCGATAATTTTCTCAACATCACTAATATCCTGATAAGCCTGTTCATAATAACCTAAACGGCTGAAGATTACGGACCGAAGTTGGATTAGAACGGGCTCTTGCTGCTGATTTCTTAATGCGGCAAAAAGTTGCTGTGATGCAGCAATAATGTCGCCATCGGCAAGCAGCTTAGTGATCGATAGGGTAATCTCACGTATTTGGTCCTGTTTCTCTTGTCGCCCCTCATCAAGATGATGATTAGTATTATTGATCACTCCCTTAAAAATAGCCGCAACGATCGCATCACCAAACATGTCGGTATAATGAGTAAGATCGTCGCCATTTTTTTCCAGGGCTCGTTTCTGCCCCCACTTTTCCATCAAATTTGTCGGATTAACGCAGGGAATATCCATCCTGGTGGCGATGGTCTCGACATTTTTAATCAACCGACTGCGGGACTGAATGACGGTTCCAGCACGAGTCACGGCATCAACATGGGTCATAAACATAACGCGATCGCGACCAAGCAGCTGAACGATTTCCATCATATCCTGTTCGATAGCATGCTCATCCATCTGCTCGACATTGATATTGCTTAATAAGGCACGATCGTCTTCCGACATTCCGGCAAAACAGGGATCGTCTTTGAGATAGGCCAGCAGTTTGTGTTGATTTCCTTGCGTGGCCAGCGACCAGTACACACGCGCCCGCTCTGTTTGGCTAAAAAACTCATAGAAATGACGAGTTAAATAATTTATTTGTAAGCAGAACCCATAGGCCATAATCTTCTTCTGACTTGAAATCTCAACGATATAGAAATCAGAACGACTATGAACGTCGGTATTTGAATAATTTACGGCAGGTCTAAAAATAAAAGGCCGGACCTTTTCAGGAATATCTATCAAGCCTAAAATAAAACGAACCTGCTGTAATGCCTCGCTGCTCGTATGTGTAAAACCATATATCCTTTTAAAATTAGCCTTGAAATTAAAATAAGGCTGAGCTCGTTTTACCGGACTCACAATACGGCAACTACCAATGGCTGTAAGCGTAAACATCCCTGACGATTTCATTAAATTCATCCACGTGAAAGGAAAGTGAGTAGTTTTACTCAGGAATACAAAGCAGTCTTTTTATCGATATACCATTTTAGAGTCTGCTTAAGTCCTTCTTTGATATCAAACTCAGGCTCATATGAAAGAAATGTTTTTATTCTGGTAATATCTGCCTGACTATGCTTAACGTCACCGTCACGAAAATCTTTATAAATTGGTTCAGCACTAATTTGTTCGTCCCGCCATAAATTCAACCCATCGCGGATGAGATAATAAAGCTCATTTAGCGAAGTTCTGTCTCCAACAGCCACATTATAGACTTTATTTTTTGAGGCTAAATCATTAGTCGTTGCTGATAATAAATTGGCCTGAATCACATTTTCTATATAGCAAAAATCCCGGCTTGTTGAACCATCGCCATTGATATAAATTGGTTCATCTTTAAGAAGCGATAGTATCCAGCGAGGAATGACTGCAGAGTATGCTCCGTTAGGGTTTTGGCGACGGCCAAATACATTAAAGTAGCGTAGGCCAATAGCGTTAAAATCATAGCTGCGAGCAAACACCTCGGCGTACAATTCATTGACGTATTTTGTAACCGCATACGGGCTTAATGGCCGGCCGATCCGTTCCTCAATTTTAGGTAAGTCGGGATGGTCACCATAAGTACTACTGCTTGCGGCATAGGTGAAACCAGATACATGTGCATCTCTCGCCGCCGTCAACATATTTAAAAAACCATCAATGTTAGCGCTATTTGTCGTGATAGGATCCTGCAAGGAACGTGGTACGCTTCCCAGAGCGGCCTGATGTAAAACGTAATCGACATTCTTACAAACAGCCTGACAATCGGCAAACGACCGGATATCCCCATGAACAAAGGTAAACCGCGACCATTGTTCTTCACTGACAGCGGCACGCACATCCTCTAAATTATGTTGATAGCCAGTTGAAAAGTTATCCAACCCAATTACTGTTTGATTTAAATAGAGTAGTTCTTCTAATAATCCAGAGCCGATAAAACCTGCTACGCCAGTAATAAGCCAACGTTTTGGTTCAAGAACGAGTTGTATTCTTAATTCATCATAGGCTGTCATGATTATAACCTCACATCTGACTGCTCAGGCGAAAGGATATACTTCAAATCATAAAGCACATGTTTATCTTTTCCAAAGCCACGAATATCAGTACTCCCCATCTTCTTAAACTGCTCATGGCCAACGGCAACAATAATGGCATCATAAGAAGCCGCCTTGATTTCCGATACAGGTATAATCCCGTATTCCTCTTCGACTTCCTCAGCATCCACCCAAGGGTCAAAAATATCAACATTACAGCTGTAATTGCCCAACTCTTTTACAACATCGATAATGCGGGTATTCCTGATATCCGGGCAGTTTTCTTTAAAGGTGAACCCCAGAATCAGAACGTTAGAACCCTCAACATTAATCCCTTTTTTGATCATGGCTTTGATCAACTGTCCCGAAACATAGTTACCCATATTATCGTTCAGTCGACGACCCGCGAGGATAATTTCCGGATAGTAACCGATGCCCTGAGATTTATGAGTCAGATAATAGGGATCAACGCCAATGCAGTGACCACCAACCAGTCCAGGACGGAATGGCAGGAAGTTCCATTTACTTCCCGCTGCTCGCAGTACGGCTTCAGTGTCAATCTCTAATCGGTTAAAGATAATCGCCAATTCATTTACCAGCGCGATATTGAGATCGCGTTGGGTATTTTCAATCACCTTTGCCGCTTCCGCGATCTTAATGCTTTCCGTTTTGTACGTTCCTGCCGTGATGATCTGTCGATAGATCTCATCAACCAGACAGGCCGTTTCTGCAGTTGAACCTGAGGTAATTTTCTTGATAGTTGTCAGACGATATTTTTTATCGCCGGGATTGATGCGCTCTGGGCTATATCCGACAAAGAAGTCTTTGTTAAATGTCATCGCTGACATACGCTCAAGGATCGGCACGCATTCTTCTTCAGTACACCCTGGATATACCGTAGATTCATACACCACGATATCCCCCGGTCTCAGTACTTTGCCAACAGTTTCACTTGCCATAATCAAAGGGGTGAGATCTGGTTGCTTATAATCGTTGATCGGCGTCGGGACGGTAATGATGTAAAAATTGCATTCTCTGATTTCATCAATTGATGAGGTAAACGTCAGATAGCGAGCATCACGTAGCTCTTCTTCTGTGGTTTCGAGATTGACATCGATCCCTTCTTTTAGCTCGAGTATACGTTTATGATTAACATCAAAACCAACCACCTGGCGAATTTTCCCAAATTCAGCAGCCAATGGTAAGCCAACATACCCGAGTCCAATAATGGCAATTTTTACATCATCTTTGCTGATCATTACTGATAAGTCCCTTATTTAATAATTATTAACTTTAAATAAATCCCAGATGTTTTCTGGAACGCTACCGCCCCTGACGTTCTTAGCCAGCGTATCTATTTTTATCGAAATCACGACAGTTTCTAGTCTAAGCAAGGCTAGAAATTTTATATTTCCTAATTTTAGTTAAATGAAGGTCGTATGCAGTATCCGTTCTAAAACAACAATTAAAGATCGGATCTTTAATTGTAATTCTTAATGAGAAAACGCATAGTTTTTTATTCTGGCAATAGAAGATATCGAGGGTCTCGCACGCCAAATTTAAGGGCGATCTCTTTTCTCCAACGATACAATGTTGACGGCGAGTTCATAAATCTATCCTGAAGCTCCTCCATACCGCTTTCGGTTAAGAAGTACTTCATCTTCATGATATCTTTGTTGCTAATCTTAAAGTTACATTCCCTTCGCCCTGCCGTTATCTTGTCACCATTTCGTCGATATAGGCTTATTTTCTTAATCATCTCCGACACAGGTGTTGAGGTATCGAAAACAGCAATAACATTTTTGATATTATCCAGCCAAAAAAGAGCCAAAGGCATCAACCGTGAGCTGGAAATGATGATTATAATTTTATTGATATCTTTATTACGTGAGAAAAAAACCAAGGTACTACGTAAGCTGTATTGATTAAGATTCACGAATAAATAATTTCTTTCGTTTGTAATCAGTGACATTTCATCAATAACACTAGCGACGCCCCCCCCAAAATAAATATCATTAGGTGGCCAGAAATGTTGATACTTCATGAAGCCTCCATAACCTCAAAAAACTCTATTTCATCCATGGAAAGGTAAGTGCGTACTTTTAAGCACACCGACCCTCTAAAAAATACCTAACAATCGAGTAATTAATTTTATTAATATTGCTAAATACATGAGATGAACTTTTACACAACAAGGATGTGATATCAACCCCTCGGCATTCATAGCTAAAAACTATCAATTATTCATTCTTAGATTTGAATTACTAATGGATATCGGCATTTTAATGCGATTATTGGTTGTATTATTAGTACCACCTGTGAAATCGCACTTTCATCTTTTATTCAAAATGAGAAAATTCTCAAAACACAAGGAAACATTTTCTTACAAATTACCAGCATACATACTGGGGTTAAAGGTAGCCTGACTGAATTGTCCCCCATGTCTCTACCTTTAAATTCTTAGCTATACCGTGTGAGATTTTAATCAGTACAACTGAAGTCTATCTAACTATATTTGCTATATTTTTCAACAACAATGACAGAATATACACAAGGCTAACGAACCCCCGGCATAGCAAGCATTCAAAATGGTACAAAGTACTAAAGTAATTCGTATATTTTTGTGTATCTACATAATTTCGTGACCGGATAATGAGAACAAAATTAGTCACCTTAAGAAATTATTACTAATGATAAAACTCCTGAAGATATTTTTAACAAAATAGATGTCCACGATGTTTATCCAGGTAAAATCCTACCAAGTCTAAACCATTTAAAACCTGTTACTACCGATTAGAGAAAACTGACCTACGAAAAGGCCACATTACTTATTTATGAAGGATAACTAATCTTATATCGTGTTCAAAAAAGATAACTATGGAATTATAATCTAACAATTAACTACTTGACCTGTATTAGCGTTGATATATTTTCAGACAGACAATCAAACATACTCCTTAAAATTTCTTAAATAAATTCAATTGATTGATAGTTGATTTTTTGTACCACGGGGAAAATGCGATATTTAAGACACCAGTATCGCGAATTGAAAGGATTAACCAGCATATACAAGGATCTACTATCCGAGAACGTCAAAGATTTCTCTTTGGCCCCTGTGGATAGTTAGTTTCATATGAGGTATCTCCCGCCAGGGGGGGCCTATCGTCTCCCACAATCGCTTTAGCCTGCATAGTCGTGCATTGAGTCTGTCTGACCGTTAAACAAAGAAACACATTGAGATTACGAAGGATAATTGAATCAGAAGAGTCAGTGAGAAGTAAGTCGTGGAGCGGGCGAAGGGAATCGAACCCTCGTATAGAGCTTGGGAAGCTCTCGTTCTACCATTGAACTACGCCCGCATTGGAGTGCGTAAGGGATTATAAACCTTACGCTCTTCTTGGCAAGGGACTAACTGACTGACTGGCGATTAATTCACCGTCAGCATTTTGGCTTACTGCCCTGCGGTGGCAAATAACGCAGCGGATCGATAGCCGTCGCCCGATAGCGGATCTGGAAATGCAGCCGCACCGTGGTCGCATCCGAGCTGCCCATCGTCGCGATCTTCTGCCCGGCTTTCACGTTTTGACCATTGTTCACCAACATGGTGTCATTATGCGCATACGCAGTGATGTAGTCCTCACTGTGCTTAATCATAATGAGATTACCGTAGCCCCGTAGCTGATTACCGACATAAACCACCTTCCCGGCTCCGGCGGCATAAATCGGCGTACCGCGCGCAGCTGAGATATCAATGCCTTTATTGCCGCCGTCCGCGGTTGAATAAGGCAGAATCACTTTACCGCTGGCAGGCCACTGCCAGCAGCGCTGTCCTACCGGTGGCCAGGAGGACTGCGGTACGGACGAAGATGGTCTGACCGCCGCCGTTTTGGTTGAGGATTTCGTCGTTGTTTTGCCAGAGCCTGAACTGGTTTTCGCGCCACCGCTGACCTTCAGCTTTTGCCCCACTTCAATGGTATAGGGCGGTGAAATATTATTCAGGCGTGCAAGCTCTTTTACGCTGGTCCCGGTGGCGCGCGAAATACGGTATAGCGTATCTCCCCGCTTCACGGTATACACGGAGCCGGAATAACTTCCTGTATCAGACGACTTGCTCCCGGAACAGCCTGCTAACAGCAGACCGACACACAGCAGCATCGCGATACTCAGGCCATTTTTCTTCAGGCGTCCTGCACTCAAAACAATACCTCGCAACATTTTCAGACGCTTTATCATAGCAGCCAGAAACCGGATGCCAAATCATATCGCGCAACGAAGCGTCGACTCTGGCATTTCACACCCTCTGTTAATCATTCTGACTTAATAGAGCATATAATGTGAATGCTTAAGATTGATGGTGGACGCTATGCGACAGGAACATGTCATTTTATTGAATGAGCAGGGCCAGCCCTGTGGAACACTGGAAAAATATGCGGCGCATACCGCCACAACCCCCCTGCACTCTGCTTTCTCATGCTGGATATTTAACGAGCAGGGTCAACTGCTGGTCACCCGCCGTTCGCTGCACAAAAAAGCCTGGCCAGGCGTCTGGACCAACTCTGTCTGCGGTCACCCGCAGTTGGGTGAAACCACCGAAGCCGCTATTAACCGCCGGGCTTGCTTCGAGCTGGGTGCAGACATCGACTCGCTCAGCCCCGTGTATACTGATTTTCGTTATTGCGCCACGGATCCGAGTGGAATAGTGGAAAACGAAGTATGCCCGGTTTATGCCGCACATATCGTCAGTGAGCTACAGCTAAACCCAGATGAAGTGATGGATTCCCAGTGGAGCAATCTTGAGGATGTATTGAGCGGGATTGACGCGACGCCGTGGGCTTTTAGCCCGTGGATGGTAATGCAGGTTTCTGACGTTAAGGCGCGAGAGTTACTGCGCAAGTTTGCCAACGGGAATTGATTGCCTGACGGGGCTACGCCCATCAAGCCTACATAACGCATCGTAGGCCTGATAAGGCATCAGCCGCCATCCGGCATTTCACATCTTACTTAACCGGGCGCATTGCCGGGAACAGGATTACGTCGCGGATAGTATGGCTGTTTGTGAACAGCATAACCATACGGTCGATACCAATGCCCAGGCCCGCAGTCGGCGGCAGACCATGTTCCAGAGCGGTAACATAGTCTTCGTCGTAGAACATCGCTTCGTCGTCACCTGCATCTTTGGCGTTAACCTGATCCTGGAAACGCTGCGCCTGATCTTCTGCATCGTTCAGCTCGCTGAAGCCGTTACCGATTTCACGTCCGCCAATGAAGAATTCGAAGCGATCGGTGATTTCCGGATTTTCATCATTACGACGCGCCAGCGGAGAAACTTCTGCCGGGTACTCGGTAATGAAGGTCGGTTGAATCAGGTGCGCTTCTGCAACTTCTTCAAAGATCTCGGTCACGATACGACCCAGACCCCAGCTCTTCTCAACTTTGATGCCGATAGATTCCGCAATCGCTTTTGCAGAATCGAAGTTATCCAGATCGACCATGTTGGTTTCCGGACGGTATTTCTGAATCGCTTCGCGCATCGTCAGTTTTTCGAACGGCTTACCAAAGTCAAAGACTTCTTCGCCGTAAGGCACTTCAGTCGTTCCCAGAACGTTCTGCGCCAGCGTACGGAACAGCGATTCGGTCAGTTCGATCAGATCTTTGTAGTCCGCATAAGCCATGTAGAGTTCCATCATGGTGAACTCTGGATTATGGCGAACAGAGATGCCTTCGTTACGGAAGTTACGGTTAATTTCGAATACGCGTTCGAAGCCGCCAACCACCAGGCGCTTGAGGTACAGTTCCGGCGCGATACGCAGGTACATGTCCAGATCCAGCGCGTTATGATGGGTGATAAACGGACGCGCTGCCGCCCCGCCAGGGATCACCTGCATCATCGGGGTTTCTACTTCCATAAAGCCACGACCAACCATGAACTGACGGATACCAGCCATAATCTGTGAACGCACTTTAAAGGTATTACGGGATTCATCGTTAGAGATGAGGTCCAGGTAGCGTTGACGATAGCGCGCTTCCTGATCCTGCAGACCGTGGAATTTATCCGGCAATGGACGCAACGCTTTCGTCAGCAGACGCAGCTCGGTGCAGTGGATAGACAGCTCACCGGTCTTGGTCTTGAACAACTTACCTTTCGCGCCGAGGATATCGCCCAGATCCCATTTTTTGAACTGCTCGTTGTAGACGCCTTCCGGCAGATCGTCGCGAGCAACGTACAACTGAATGCGGCCGCCAACATCCTGCAGCGTAACGAATGATGCTTTACCCATAATACGGCGGGTCATCATACGGCCAGCAACGGAAACCTCAATGTTCAGCGCTTCCAGCTCTTCGTTTTCTTTCGCGTCGAAGTCAGCATGCAGTTGGTCTGAGGTATGATCGCGACGGAAATCGTTCGGGAAGGGGATCCCCTGCTCGCGCAGGCTCGCCAGCTTCTCACGGCGCGTTTTCAGTTCATTGTTAAGGTCGGCTACCGCGTCAGCGCCCTGTACGTGTTGTTCAGACATGTTGGTTCCTCATAACCCTGCTTTCAAACTTGCTTCGATAAATTGATCCAGGCTGCCATCCAGCACCGCCTGCGTGTTGCGGGTTTCAACCCCGGTACGCAGATCTTTGATGCGGGAGTCATCAAGGACATAAGAACGAATCTGGCTACCCCAGCCGATATCTGATTTAGTATCTTCCATCGCCTGTTTCTCGGCATTCTTCTTCTGCATTTCCAGTTCATAAAGCTTCGCTTTCATCTGCTTCATGGCCTGGTCTTTGTTCTTGTGCTGGGAACGGTCGTTCTGACACTGCGTCACAATCCCGGTCGGGATGTGGGTGATACGCACCGCAGATTCGGTACGGTTAACGTGCTGACCGCCCGCACCAGAAGCGCGGTAAACGTCAATACGCAGGTCCGCCGGGTTGATATCGATATCAATATCATCGTCAACTTCCGGGTAGACAAACGCTGAACTGAACGACGTATGGCGACGACCGCCGGAGTCGAACGGGCTTTTACGCACCAGGCGATGTACACCGGTTTCGGTACGCAACCAACCGTAAGCATATTCGCCAGCAATTCTGATGGTCACGGATTTAATACCCGCCACTTCACCTTCAGATTCTTCAATAATTTCAGTCTTAAAGCCGCGCGCTTCAGCCGAACGCAGGTACATACGCATCAGCATGCTTGCCCAGTCCTGTGCTTCCGTACCGCCTGAGCCAGCCTGAATATCGAGATAGCAATCTGCGCTATCATATTCACCGGAGAACATACGACGGAATTCCAGCTGGGCCAGCTTATCTTCCAGCGTATCAAGTTCTGCTACGGCTTCGTTAAAGGTTTCTTCGTCGTCGGCTTCTACAGCCAGTTCCAGCAGGCCGGAGACATCTTCCAGGCCCTGGCTCATCTGATCGAGCGTATCGACGATGGCCTCAAGGGAGGAACGCTCTTTACCCAGCGCCTGCGCGCGTTCGGGTTCGTTCCATACGTCCGGCTGTTCCAGCTCGGCGTTTACTTCTTCCAGACGCTCTTTCTTGGCATCATAGTCAAAGATACCCCCTAAGAACGTTAGAGCGCTCCGTGAGGTCCTGAATGCGGTTATTTACCGGATTAATTTCAAACATTGTCTGATTTCTTTTATTGGACTAGTCAAAATGCGGTTATAAGAGCGGGATTGTAACTAATCCACACCCTTTTTTATAGCGAATATACACATCATCCTTCAAGCTGCCTCTTTGTTGGCTGCGCGATTTCTCCCCAGTCACGTACTACTCGTACGCTCATGGAGACTCATCCACTTGCCGCCTCGATGCAGCTTGAATGATTTTGTGTAAAGTGACGCTAAAGTGGCCAGATATTATCGATTATAATCTGCAGGCTGCGGTTGCCGCGAAACTCATTAATATCCAGTTTGTAGGCAAGCTGAACTTCGCGAACACCGTTATCCGGCCAGCAGGTGGTATCAACGTTAAACGCAATACCGTCCAGCAACGGTCCACCACCGACGGGCTCCACCATCACCTTCAGATGACGCTCACCGACCAGACGCTGCTGGAGCAGACGGAAATGCCCGTCAAACAGTGGTTCCGGGAACATTTGTCCCCACGGTCCGGCATCACGCAGCATTTGCGCGACCTCCATGGTCATCTCCGCCGCGCTCAGAGC
>NZ_SZWS01000051.1:53858-82718 GCF_005281245.1 Citrobacter sp. wls826 | reverse complement strand
ACTTCGCCCTGCAGTAAGGCAGGGTCCAGCCACTCGGTTACCAGTTCACCGAAACGCTGCTGGAAACGCTCAAACTGCGCCTCTTCCAGCGACAAACCCGCCGCCATAGCGTGACCGCCAAACTTGAGGATCATACCTGGATGAAGAGTGTCCAGGCGCTCCAGCGCATCGCGCATGTGCAGCCCCTGAATCGAGCGCCCGGAGCCTTTCAGCGTACCGTCACCGGCCGGGGCAAACGCAATTACCGGACGGTGAAAGCGCTCTTTAATACGCGATGCCAGAATCCCCACCACTCCTTGATGCCACTCGGGATGATACATCGCCAGACCGCCCGGTAGCGTATCGCTACTGCGCTCCAGCTTTTCACACAGAGTCAGCGCTTCCGCCTGCATACCCTGCTCGATCTCTTTACGCGTCTGGTTGAGTGCATCCAGCTCATTGGCCAGCACACGTGCTTCACCAATGTTGTCGCACAGCAACAGCGCCACGCCAACGGACATATCGTCCAGACGCCCCGCTGCATTCAGCCGTGGCCCGAGGGCAAAACCTAAATCACTGGCAGCCAATTTGAGTGGGTCGCGATTGGAAATCTCCAGCAGCGCTTTTATACCAGGGCGGCACTTTCCGGCACGAATACGGCTTAAGCCTTGCCACGTCAGAATGCGGTTATTGGCATCCAGCGGGACCACGTCGGCCACCGTACCAAGCGCAACCAGATCGAGCAAATCCGCCAGGTTCGGCGGCGCAATTCCTCGTTCATCAAACCAGCCTTTGTCACGCAGGAAGGTGCGCAGCGCCAGCATCAGATAGAAGGCCACGCCAACGCCAGCAAGCGATTTAGACGGGAATTCACAATCGTGCAGGTTAGGATTGATGATCGCTTCAGCGCCCGGCAGCGTGTCCCCAGGCAGATGGTGATCGGTCACAACGACCGGGATCTCCAGCGTTCTGGCATGTTCAACACCCGCGTGGGACGAGATGCCGTTGTCGACGGTGACAATCAGTTGAGCGCCACGGGCATGGGCCTGATCAACGACTTCCGGGCTTAAGCCATAACCGTCTTCAAAACGATTAGGCACCAGGTAGTCCACGTTACTGCAGCCCAACGCGCGCATCGCCAGAATGCTGAGCGCGGTGCTGGTCGCGCCATCGGCGTCAAAATCGCCGACCACGATGATTCGGGTTCCTTCGCGAAAAGCGTTATAGAGGATTTCAACCGCTTTTTCGACACCGTTCAAATGCTGCCACGGCAGCATGCCTTTCACACTACGCTCAAGCTCCTGCGCGCTGCGCACGCCACGGCTGGCGTATAAACGGCGCAGCAATGGCGGCAAGTCGGCAGGTAGCTCGGCGGTCTCGTCGGCTTCACGCCGACGAAGTTGTATCTGTTGTTTCACGCGAATTATTTACCGCTGGTTTGTTTTGCATGTGCGTCGAGGAATTCTTTCATCTCTTTCGGGCCCTGATAGCCAGGCACTACATAGCCATTGCTCAGCACAATCGCCGGCGTACCGCTGACGCCAAACTGTACGCCCAGCGCGTAGTGGTTAGCGATGTCCACATTACAGGTCGCAGGCTTCACATCTTTGCCAGCCATGGCGTCGTCAAAGGCTTTGTTTTTGTCCTTCGCACACCAGATAGATTTCATATCCTGCTCGGCCTGGCTTTCCAGTCCCTGACGAGGGAAGGCCAGATAGCGTACGGTAATCCCTAACGCATTGTAGTCTTTCATCTCTTCATGCAGCTTGTGGCAGTAGCCACAGGTGATGTCGGTGAAAACGGTAATGACGTGTTTTTCCTGCGGCGCTTTGTAGACGATCATCTCGTTTTCCAGCGCGTTCAAATGCTTCATCAGCAGTTGGTTGGTGACGTTTACCGGGCTTGCACCGCTCACGTCATACATCGGTCCCTGAATAATATGTTTACCGTCTTCGGTAACGTACAACACGCCGCTATTGGTCAGTACAGTTTTCATGCCCGCAACCGGAGCAGACTGAATCTCGGTACTCTGAACACCCAGCTTCGCTAATGACTGGCGAATCGCCGCATCGTCTGCATGTACCATGCCGGAAAACGCCGTCGCCAGCAGGGTGAACATCATAAAACGTTTTTTCATAACCTATCCTTTCCTGTCAGCACTCACGCTCGAGGGTGATGCTGTTGATGTAGTTGCCGCAAGCGCTCCGTTGCGACATGAGTATAAATCTGCGTTGTCGAGAGGTCGCTATGCCCCAGTAGCATCTGCACCACGCGCAGGTCAGCGCCATGGTTGAGCAGATGCGTGGCAAACGCATGCCGCAGGACGTGCGGGGACAGCTTTTCGCTGTCGATTCCAGCCAACACAGCATAGTGTTTGATACGATGCCAGAAGGTTTGACGAGTCATCTGTTGCGCCCGCTGGCTGGGAAACAGCACATCTATTGATACACCGTTGAGCAACCACGGACGCCCATGCTCAAGGTACGTTTCCAGCCAGTACACCGCCTCCTCACCTAACGGGACAAGGCGCTCTTTATTACCTTTACCGATCACCCGAACCACGCCCTGACGCAGGCTGACGTCACTCATCGTCAGCCCCACCAGTTCAGACACGCGCAGGCCTGTGGCATACAATACTTCCAGCATGGCTTTGTCGCGAAGTTCCAGCGGTTGTTCTATCAGCGGCGCCTGCAGAAGTCGTTCGACCTGTGCTTCGCTGAGATCTTTGGGCAGACGCTGCGGAAGTTTAGGTGATGCAAGCGAGGCGCTGGGGTCATCTTCGCGATATTTTTCACGGTACAGATGCTGAAAAAAACGCCGCATTGCACTGAGCAAGCGTGCGGAACTGGTGGCTTTATATCCCCCATCCATCCGCTCAGCCAGCAATGCTTGCAGGTCATCACTCTGCGCGGTCGCAAGCGAGGCGCCGCGGTGATGTAGCCATTCGACAAGCATGGTCAGATCGCGACGATACGCACTTAGCGTGTTTTCCGCCAGATTTCGTTCCAGCCACAGGGCATCAAGAAACTGCTCGATGCGCGCCAGATCCTGTTCCACTCGCGCCCCTTATTTCACTCTCATTTTTGATGCATTATGCCTCATTGTGCCGAGAATGCGGCGATTCTGTTACACTACCCGCAACGCTACAGCAGAATTGAGATGTTTACGTCATGAACATGGGTCTTTTTTACGGTTCCAGCACCTGCTATACCGAAATGGCAGCAGAAAAAATCCGCGATATCCTGGGTCCCGAACTGGTGACACTGCACAACCTCAAAGATGATTCCCCGACCTTAATGGAGCAGTATGACGTGCTCATTTTAGGCATCCCAACCTGGGATTTCGGTGAAATCCAAGAGGACTGGGAAGCGGTCTGGGAGCAACTGGACGACCTCAACCTGGAAGGCAAAATTGTTGCGCTTTACGGTATGGGCGATCAGTTGGGATACGGTGAATGGTTCCTGGATGCGCTGGGTATGCTGCACGATAAACTGGTCACCAAAGGCGTAAAATTTGTTGGTTACTGGCCAACCGAAGGGTATGAATTTACCAGCGATAAGCCCGTCATTGCCGATGGACAGCTGTTTGTTGGCCTGGCGCTGGATGAAACAAACCAGTACGATCTCAGCGATGAACGCATTCAGGCCTGGTGCGAGCAAATCCTTGGTGAAATGGCCGAACACTGGTCCTGATAACCATTTTGCCGGATGTAGGCGTAAACGCCATATCCGGCCTACATGCCGCACCGAACCGTAGACCTTAACGCTACACGCCATCAGGCATTCATCAGCATTATCCCTGCCTCGCCTGTTGCAGTATTAACCGCCGCAAATCTCGCCACTCCGCGTCATCCATACTGTCTGCCGCCAGCCACAAATGCTGACGTTTTCCGGCATCGGAACGTAAACGCAGCATCATGCCTGTTTTGACCATCCAGGGTGCGCTAGCAATAGTCCACTCTTGCCCTTGCCAGCGCAGACGACCGTCCATCAACAGCCGAATCTCACCCTGACAGGCATTGATTCGGCGCTGGCTACGGACGCTATCGAACACCACCAGAGAGAGCAGAACCAGCCATAATGGGGTGTAGCTCAATGGCCAGGGCATCAATAAAATAAATACCGCGACCAGCCCATGAATGAGCAACGAAAGCCATTGCGCGCGCCATGAAACGCGTAAATCAGATTGCCACTGGACCACGTTCCCGATTCCGTGTCTGGATAAGTCGCACCATCTGCTCTAGCTGAGCATCAGCCGGTTTCCCATGATTCATCAACCAGTTAAATAAGTCTGGATCATCACATTCTAGCAGACGGATAAAGATACGTTTTTCTTCATCACTTAAGCTGTCATATTCATGTTCGAAAAACGGCATGATCGAGATGTCCAGCTCACGCATACCGCGACGGCATGCCCAATGAATACGTGCTTTGTTGTTAATATCCATGTTCTTCTTCCTGTCTCGCGAAAACGAAGTATCCCGCTATTGTAACGTGTTTTTCCTCATATTTACGGGAATATCAGCAAACGGAAGCGTGCTCGCTAAATAAAACCACATTAAGTCAAAGGATTCAGCATTTTTGGATGTCTCCTCGCAAAGCTTAATATATGGCACAAATAGCCTGTTTAAACCGCTTGCAATGGGCCATAGCTCTTTTACCATTAGTCATTATCACTGCGTTAAGCAAATCAGGACATTAATTATGGCTTTTATATCTTTTCCTCCTCGCCAGCCTTTCGCGTCAACGCGCTTGCCTCTGACGCTAATGACGCTCGATGAATGGGCGCTCGCCACCATCACCGGTGTCGACAGTGAGAAGTATATTCAGGGTCAGGTCACAGCGGATGTCAGCCAGATGACTGAGCATCAGCACGTGTTGGCAGCACATTGTGACGCCAAAGGTAAAATGTGGAGCAACCTGCGTCTGTTCCGCCAGGGGGACGGTTTTGCATGGCTTGAGCGCCGTAGTCTGCGCGATGCGCAGCTCACCGAACTGAAAAAATATGCGGTCTTCTCGAAGGTGGCGATTGCCCCGGACGACGAGCGCGTACTGCTGGGCGTCGCGGGATTCCAGGCGCGCGCAGCGCTGGCCAATATCTTTAGCGAATTACCAAACAGCGATAAGCAGGTCATTACTGAAGGTTCTTCCACCATATTGTGGTTCGAACATCCCGCTGAGCGTTTCCTGCTGCTCGTTGATATTGCAACGGCGGAAACCCTGGTAGAGAAGCTGCGCGGTGAAGCGGAGTTAAATAACAGCCAACAGTGGCTGGCGCTGGATATCGAAGCAGGTATTCCGGTGATTGATACTGCCAACAGCGCACAGTTTATTCCGCAAGCCACCAATCTGCAGGCTCTGGGCGGGATCAGCTTTAAAAAAGGCTGCTATACCGGTCAGGAAATGGTTGCTCGCGCAAAATTCCGCGGAGCCAACAAACGTGCCATGTGGACGCTGGCAGGTGCGGCCAGTCGGGTACCGGCGGCAGGTGAAGACCTGGAGCTGAAAATGGGTGAGAACTGGCGTCGTACCGGCACCGTACTCGCCGCAGTGCAACTGGCGGATGGACAGGTACTGGTGCAGGTTGTGATGAATAACGACATGGAAGCCGACAGCGTGTTCCGCGTTCGTGACGACGCGAAAACGCTGCATATCGTACCGCTGCCGTATTCGCTGGAAGAGTAAATCGCCCGGTGGTGACTTTATCTTACCGGGTCGCGCGTTTTAAAGACCCGGTAAGCACAGCACTGCTGGGTAATGATAATTACGCCTGCCCCACGTACAGGTAGATCGCCAGGAAATGGCAAACGCTGCCACCCAGCACAAAGCCGTGCCAGATCGCATGGTTGTATGGAATGCGCTTACAGACGTAGAAAATAACGCCCAGCGAATACACCACACCACCAACTGCCAGCAACGTCACACCACCCACCGCCAGCTTAACCGCCAGTTGATACACCACAATCAGCGATAGCCAGCCCATCGCCAGGTAGGTTACCAGCGACAGGACCTTAAACCGGTGCGCAATGGTCAGTTTGAATAAAATACCGAGCAGCGCCAGGCTCCAGATAACAATCATCAGTCCACGTGCCAGCGGCGAATCCAGCCCCACCAGCAGAAATGGCGTGTAGGTCCCGGCAATCAGCAGATAAATCGCGCAGTGGTCGAACTTTTTCAGCCAGACTTTCGCTCTTTGATGGGGGATTGCGTGATATAGAGTTGAGGCAAGGAACAGCAGGATCATGCTGCCGCCATACAGGCTATAGCTGGTTATCGCCATGGCGCTGGCGTTGGTATCCACTGCCTGAACCAGCAACAATACCAGTCCGACAATCCCAAACACCAGCCCGATACCGTGGCTGATGCTATTGGCTATTTCCTCTGCCAGCGAATATCCCTGCGCAATTAATGGCTTCTGAACCATATTTTACTCCCGAGAAACGAACACTATCGTGATTGCTCCTCTAGCGTAACTGAGAATGGTTCCAGTGAACACCTGTTAGCTAAAATATTTGCCAACTAAATAATAATCCATAAAAATCATGATATTATATTTTAATATTCAGCTAACAGGCGTACCGTTAAAATCAAAGGCATTTAAAATCAATCACATAAAATTGTGTTTGATCCGGGTAAATCTCGGCAATCACGTGTTTAAGTTCTTCTAGCGTCATGTTTTCCTGGTGAGCATGTTTCTCCGTCAGCGTATCCAGCGTGACGGTTGAGGTGCCAACAACCTCAATCGTGCAGAAGTACCCCTCATCTTCGAAGCGCCCAACCCGTAGAATGTCACCGGCTTTGAAGTGTGATTCGGACTCGTCACGAATCGTAATGGTTTTGCGTCCGGCCAGAATGTCATCCTGGAAACGCTGAAAAAAAGTGATGTCATTTGGCTGCATGTTATTATTCCCTGTAGATGAAGTCTGATGAGTGAGTTTTGCCATTGTGAGTATGTTCTCCCACGCTGCCATCGCCAGTCTCAACAATCTTGAGATGCTGGTCTACAACTATGTCATCAAAAACCGTGACAAAGTCATGTACATGACCATTCGCGAACTTGCGGATGCCGTGGGCGTTTCCACCACCACCGTACTGCGCTTTTGCCGCAAGCTTAAGTGTGAAGGTTACTCAGAATTTCGCGTACGCTTCAAATTATATTTAGAGCAGAATGAACCGCAACAGGCTAATTTCGGTGCCAGCGAAATTATCAGCTTCTTTAAAGGCGTCAATAACGACGAGTTCGACAAATTACTCGATCAGGCTGTTGATATTATATTATCTTCCGAGCGTATTATATTCGTCGGGGCGGGAACATCCGGAGCTCTGGCAAAATATGGCGCTCGTTTTTTCTCAAACGTCGGAAAATTCAGTAACCACATCGATGACCCTTATTTCCCGGTAACTAATGATATGGCCAGAAACGCGCTGGCGATCGTACTTTCCGTTTCTGGAGAAACCGAAGAGATCCTACGCTTTGCCAGCCAGTTCAGTCTGCATAACTGTAAGGTTCTGTCGGTCACCAGCCATGAACATTCGCGCCTCGCGAAACTTGCCGACTTTAATCTCTCCTGGCACGTTCCACAGACACGCATTGCCGGGGTATACGATATAACCACGCAGATCCCCGTTATTTATATTCTGGAATCACTCGGTCGCAAGCTGGCGAAAAGAATAGCGTAAAAAAACAATATGTTTTTTTGATGTAACAAATCACATTAACGCTATTTTGTTATATCGTGACATTTATCTTTCCTTTGTTAGACTCAAAATCAGATTGTATTAATTTGAGACTGAGCGCAGATGAAAAAACTTACCTTACCAAACGATTTTTTATGGGGCGGCGCGGTTGCGGCGCATCAGGTTGAAGGCGGCTGGAATAAAGGTGGCAAAGGGCCCAGCATTTGCGACGTACTGACCGGGGGGGCACACGGCGTTCCGCGAGAAATCACTCAGGACGTCGTGCCAGGTAAGTACTACCCCAACCACGAAGCCGTCGATTTTTACGGTCATTACAAAGAAGACATTAAGCTGTTTGCCGAGATGGGCTTCAAATGCTTCCGTACGTCAATTGCCTGGACCCGTATCTTCCCCAAAGGGGACGAAACCCAGCCAAACGAAGAAGGGCTAAAATTCTACGACGACATGTTTGATGAACTGCTGAAGTACAATATCGAACCGGTCATCACCCTTTCCCACTTCGAAATGCCGCTACACCTGGTTCAACAGTACGGTAGCTGGACCAATCGCAAAGTCGTTGATTTCTTTGTCCGTTTTGCTGAAGTGGTCTTTGAGCGCTACAAGCACAAGGTCAAATACTGGATGACCTTCAACGAAATCAACAACCAGCGTAACTGGCGTGCACCGCTGTTTGGCTATTGCTGCTCCGGCGTGGTGTATACCGAGCATGAAAACCCGGAAGAGACTATGTACCAGGTGCTGCACCACCAGTTCGTGGCCAGCGCTCTGGCGGTGAAAGCCGCACGTCGCATCAACCCTGAAATGAAAGTCGGCTGCATGCTGGCAATGGTCCCGCTATACCCGTACTCCTGTAAGCCTGAAGATGTGATGTTCGCGCAGGAATCGATGCGTGAACGCTATGTATTCACCGACGTTCAACTGCGCGGCTACTATCCATCTTATGTACTGAACGAGTGGGAGCGCCGCGAATTCAATATTCGAATGGAAGCTGGCGATGAACAAATCCTGCGTGAAGGTACCTGCGACTATCTCGGGTTTAGTTACTACATGACCAACGCGGTAAAAGCGGAAGGCGGTAGCGGCGATGCCATTTCCGGTTTTGAGGGCAGCGTGCCGAACCCGCACGTCAAAGCATCCGACTGGGGCTGGCAGATTGATCCGGTCGGCCTGCGTTACGCCTTATGCGAACTGTACGAGCGTTATCAGAAGCCATTGTTTATCGTTGAAAACGGATTTGGCGCTTACGACAAAGTGGAAGAAGACGGCAGCATCCACGATGACTACCGCATCGACTATCTGCGCGCCCACGTCGAAGAGATGATGAAAGCGGTAACGTATGACGGCGTAGATCTGATGGGCTACACGCCGTGGGGCTGCATCGACTGCGTCTCGTTCACCACCGGCCAGTACAGCAAACGCTACGGTTTTATCTACGTGAACAAACACGACGACGGCACCGGCGATATGTCGCGCTCGCGTAAGAAAAGTTTTGAGTGGTATAAAGCGGTGATTGCCAGCAACGGCGAGAATCTGTAATTTTTTGCCGGATGGCGCTGCGCTTATCCGGTTTACGGGAACTGAACCTGTAGACCAGAGCAGACATTTACGCCGCCATCCGGCAAGCAACGCATTACTTCCCGCCGGCCAGCTCCAAAAAACTGCCCGTGACGTAAGACGCCTTCTCACTCAGCAGCCAGGTAATCGCCTGCGCGACCTCTTCCGGTTGTCCGCCGCGCTGCATAGGCAACATGGATTTCACGCGATCGACCCTTCCCGGCTCACCGCCTGACGCATGCATTTCCGTGTAGATAAGACCGGGTCGCACGCAGTTCACGCGTATCCCCTGCGCCGCAACCTCCAACGCGAGGCCGGTGGTAAGCGTGTCCACCGCACCTTTTGAGGCTGCATAATCAACATATTCGAACGGGGCGCCAAGCCGTGACGCCGCCGAAGAGACATTCACAATCGCCCCGCCCTGACCGCCGTGCTTAAACGACATGCGCTTTACCGCTTCCCGACAACACAGAAAATAGCCGGTAACATTAGTCGCCAGGACGCGATTAATACGCTCAGCGGTTAGGCTTTCCACCGTGCTCTGTTCAAACAAAATCCCGGCATTGTTCACCAGAGCAGTCAGCGGCTCGCCCTCGCGGTCAATGGACTCAAACATCGCCCCGACCTGGCTTTCATCGCTGATATCTGCCCGCAGAGCAAACGCCTTTCCTCCCGTAGCGGCGATATTGTTCACCACCTCCGTTGCCGCACGAATATTGTGATGAAAGTTAACGGCGACCGTGTAACCCTCTAGCGCTAACTGCAGCGCGGTTGCCCGGCCAATACCGCGACTGCCCCCCGTAACCAGTGCTATAGCCATCACTATTCTCCCCAAAAATAAAGGCGCCGAAGCGCCTTTAAAAGATAGCTGAATCAGTCGATTACTGATAATCGCTCAGCGGCACGCAGGAGCAGAACAGGTTACGGTCACCGTAAACGTCATCAAGGCGTTTCACGGTCGGCCAGTATTTGTTCGCTACGCCCGCCGGGAAGACGGCGATTTCGCGGCTGTAACCGTGATTCCACTCCGCGACCAGCTCATTTTGCGTGTGCGGGGAGTTAACCAGCGGGTTATCTGTAAGCGACCATTCACCGGCTTTCACGCGATCGATCTCAGCGCGGATTGCCAGCATCGCATTGATAAAGCGATCCAGTTCCACTTTGCTTTCCGATTCAGTCGGTTCCACCATCAGCGTACCCGCTACTGGGAACGACATGGTCGGCGCATGGAAACCGTAATCGATCAGACGCTTGGCAATATCCAGTTCGCTGATGCCGGTCTCTTCTTTCAGTGGGCGAATGTCGAGAATACATTCATGTGCCACGCGACCATCGCGACCGGTATACAGCACCGGATAGGCATCTTTCAGACGGCTGGCAATGTAGTTAGCGTTCAGGATCGCCACCTGGCTTGCCTGCTTCAGACCTTCTGCGCCCATCATACGGATGTACATCCAGCTGATCGGCAGAATGGATGCGCTACCGAACGGTGCCGCAGAAACCGCGCCCTGACGGGTGAGCATCCCTTCAATCTGTACTACGCTATGACCCGGTACGAACGGCGCCAGATGCGATTTAACACCGATTGGACCCATACCAGGGCCGCCGCCGCCGTGCGGAATGCAGAATGTTTTATGCAGGTTAAGGTGTGAGACATCGGCACCGATAAAGCCCGGTGTGGTGATCCCAACCTGAGCATTCATGTTCGCGCCATCAAGATAAACCTGTCCTCCAAACTGGTGCACAACGTCGCACACTTCACGGATCGTTTCTTCATACACGCCATGAGTAGAGGGATAGGTCACCATGATGCAGGAGAGGTTTTCACCCGCCTGCGCCGCTTTTTCACGCAGATCGCCAAGATCGATGTTGCCGTTCTTATCACAGGCGACAACCACTACCTGCATACCCGCCATCTGTGCGGAGGCCGGGTTGGTACCGTGGGCAGAGGCCGGGATCAGACAGATATCGCGATGGCCTTCGTTACGGCTTTCATGATAATGGCGAATCGCCAGCAGACCCGCATACTCGCCCTGCGCGCCGGAGTTCGGCTGCATGCAGACTGCGTCATAACCGGTCAGTTTTACCAGCCATTCGGAAAGCTGGCCGATCATCTGGTGATAACCTTCTGCCTGCTCTGGCGGGCAGAACGGATGCAGTTCAGCGAATTCCGGCCAAGTGATAGGGATCATCTCGGCGGCAGCGTTCAGCTTCATGGTGCAAGACCCCAGCGGGATCATTGCCTGGTTCAGGGCCAGATCTTTGCGCTCCAGCGAGTGCATATAACGCATCATCTCGGTTTCGCTGTGATAGCGATTAAACACCGGATGGCTGAGGATCGCATCATCACGCAGCATGCTGTCCTGAATGGAACGGCTGTCGAGCGCCACGTCTTTGTCCAGCGTTTCGATGTTCAGACCGTGGCTGTCTCCCAGCAGAACATTGAACAACTGCACCACGTTTTCACGGGTGGTGGTTTCATCGAGCGTAATACCTACCGCGTTATGGATATCGCTACGCAGGTTGATTTCTGCCGCTTCAGCACGCGCCAGTACCGCAGCCTTATCGGCCACTTCAACACACAAAGTGTCAAAGTAGTGCGCATGACGCAGCTTTAATCCTTTTTGTTGCAGACCGGCTGCCAGAATATCGGTCAGACGATGGATGCGATTAGCGATGCGTTTCAGGCCAACCGGGCCATGATAAACGGCATACAGGCTGGCGATGTTGGCCAGCAGAACCTGCGAGGTACAAATGTTGGAGTTCGCTTTCTCGCGGCGGATATGCTGTTCGCGAGTCTGCATCGCCATACGCAGGGCGGTATTACCCGCTGCATCTTTGGAGACGCCGATAATACGGCCTGGCATGGAGCGTTTGAATTCATCTTTAGCGGCAAAGAATGCCGCGTGCGGGCCGCCGTAGCCCATCGGTACGCCGAAGCGTTGCGCAGAGCCGAAAACGATATCCGCGCCTTGTTTGCCCGGTGCAGTCAGCAGCACCAGCGCCATAAAGTCGGCAGCGACGCTGACCACTATTTTACGGGATTTCAGCTCAGCCATCAGGGCGCTGTAGTCGTGCACTTCACCGGTGGTGCCAACCTGCTGCAACAGCACGCCGAACACATCCTGATGATCCAATGCTTTTGCCGCGTCATCAACAATGACGTCAAAACCAAAAGTTTGCGCGCGAGTACGCACTACGTCCAGCGTTTGCGGATGAACATCAGCCGCCACAAAGAAACGGTTAGCATTTTTCAGTTTGCTGACGCGTTTGGCCATCGCCATGGCTTCAGCTGCAGCAGTAGCTTCATCCAGCAGAGAAGCGGAAGCCATGTCCAGGCCAGTCAGGTCCAGCGTCACCTGCTGGAAGTTCAGCAATGCTTCCAGACGGCCCTGGGAGACTTCCGGTTGATACGGGGTGTAGGCGGTGTACCAACCCGGGTTTTCCAGCATGTTACGCAGGATAACCGGTGGCAGCTGCACGGCGGTGTAGCCCATGCCAATGTAGGACGTGAAGCGCTTGTTACGCCCGGCGATGGCTTTTAATTCAGCCAGCGCAGCGTATTCGGTCGCCGCCTCGCCCACCTGTGGCGGGGTTGCGAGCTGAATGTCTTTCGGCACAATCTGGCCGATCAGCGCGTTTAACGACTCGGCGCCAACCGCATTCAGCATCTCTTGCTGCTGCGCGGCGTCCGGTCCGATGTGGCGTTCAATGAAAGCGCCGCTATTTTCAAGCTGGCTTAACGTCTGTGTCATGGGCGATGGTTCCTGAAACGTGCAGTGAATCGTAGGTGTCTCTACTTACCTGAATACGCAAAAAATTCGCGTTGCAGGAAGGCGGCGACGCAGCACATCCCCAGGAGCTTACATCAGTAAGTGACTGAGGTGTGCAAGGAAGCCAACACACCTGCAACGTGAAGAATGAAGCGTATTTATTCGTCTTCTAACAAAGCTTCATATGCAGTCGCATCCAGCAGCGATTCAATTTCGCTTTCATCGCTGGCTTTGATTTTGAAGATCCAGCCCCCTGCATACGGCTCACTGTTGACCAGTTCCGGGGAGTCGCTGAGCGCGTCGTTAACCGCAACAATCTCACCGCCTACTGGCGCATAAATATCGGATGCCGCTTTTACGGATTCCGCAACGGCGCAGTCATCGCCCGCGCTCACAGTTGCGCCAACTTCGGGCAGGTCAACGAAAACCATGTCACCTAACAGCTCCTGAGCATGTTCGGTGATCCCAACGGTGTAAGAGCCGTCAGCTTCTTTGCGCAGCCATTCGTGTTCTTTACTGTATTTCAGTTCTGCAGGTACGTTGCTCATCAATCAATCTCCAAAAAAGGATGAATTACGCGACGGCTTTGCCGTTACGCACAAAAACAGGTTTAGTCACTTTTACCGGCATTTCGCGGTTACGGATCTGTACGATCGCGTTCTCACCAATACCCGCAGGGACACGCGCCAGCGCGATGCTGTAACCCAGGGTTGGGGAGAATGTCCCGCTGGTGATAATGCCTTCCTGCTGATTGCCGGAAGCATCGGTGAAACGCACCGGCAGTTCATTACGCAGTACGCCTTTCTCGGTCATCACCAGTCCAACCAACTGTTCGTGGCCTTTTTCACGCTGCATTTCCAGCGCTTCCCGACCGATAAAGTCGCGGTCAGTCGGTTCCCACGCGATGGTCCAGCCCATGTTGGCCGCCAGCGGAGAAATGGCTTCGTCCATCTCCTGACCGTACAGGTTCATGCCGGCCTCCAGACGCAGCGTGTCGCGCGCGCCAAGACCGCAAGGTTTGACACCTGCTTGTACCAGCGCACGCCAGAAGTCTGCCGCCTTTTCACTCGGCATGGCAATTTCATAGCCTGCTTCGCCGGTATAACCGGTGGTTGCGATAAACAAATCACCCGCCTGAACGCCGAAGAACGGCTTCATGCCTTCTACCGCCTGACGCTGCTCGTCAGTAAACAATGTGGCTGCTTTTTCCTGCGCGTTTGGACCCTGCACCGCAATCAGCGACAGATCGTCTCGAACGGTGATGTCGATGGCGTAGGGTTCAGCGTGTTGGGTAATCCAGGAGAGGTCTTTTTCGCGGGTGGCGGAGTTTACAACGAGGCGGAAGAAATCTTCAGTGAAGTAGTAGACAATCAGGTCATCTATCACGCCGCCCGAAGCGTTGAGCATACCGGAGTAGAGGGCTTTACCCGTCTTCGTTAGCTTCGCGACGTCGTTTGCCAGCAGATAACGCAAGAACTCCCGGGTGCGGCTACCGCGCAGGTCGACAATGGTCATATGTGACACATCAAACATTCCGGCATCGGTGCGAACAGCATGGTGTTCATCAAGCTGAGAACCGTAATGCAGTGGCATCATCCAGCCATGGAAATCTACCATGCGCGCGCCACATAGCGTGTGTTGTTCGTACAAAGGAGTCTGTTGAGCCATCTTTTCCTCGTTGAATAAGCGGGGCTACCAACTCTTTCGCGGTGAAATTTTCGCCACGAAACCCAGCACCGCAGCCGCTCCAGGGGCCACGACGCAAACGTTCTCTTTGTCCTGAACTTACCACCGAAACAGACGCTAAACCATAAGGCAAAATTAACCATCACATTAGCTTATGGCCAAAAACAGCAAAATCACCGACAGAACAAAACCCCATCAATACGGCAAATAATCAGAATAAAAAATAAATAAAAGCTGAAATTAACAGCAACAACCAACATTAAATGTGGAAAAATTGTCAAAAATGGCGTTATGAAAAAAACGTAATATTAAAAAAACTAATGCGAAAAGAGGCATGGAATTAGATTATTTCAAATGAGAGAAGCACCCCGGCGCGCAGGCCGGGAGTGGAAAGTGTGACGGGTCTCAAACTCTTAAGATTGTCCTTACGGACGCTAGCGTAACCACTCAGGAAGATCGTTCAGTCCCATCGCCTGGCGGATGAGCTGTGGTTTTACGCCTGGCAGGGTATCGGCCAGTTTCAGACCAATATCACGCAGCAGTTTTTTCGCCGGATTCTCGCCTGCAAACAGTTCACGAAAGCCCTGCATACCGGCCAGCATCATCGCTGCGCTGTGCTTACGGCTGCGCTCGTAGCGGCGCAAATAGAGATACTGACCAATATCTTTGCCCTGACGCTGGAGCCGCTTCAGCTCATCGATCAGCTCCGCCGCATCCATAAATCCAAGGTTAACCCCCTGACCCGCCAGCGGGTGGATGGTATGCGCCGCATCCCCCACCAGCGCCAGACGATGAGCAGCGAATTGACGGGCATAGCGTCCCGTCAGCGGAAACGCCTGACGCTCGCTTTCAAGGCTGCACAGCCCCAGGCGATTATCAAAAGCGATATTCAGCGCCTGATTAAACTCGTCAACGCTTGCCTGCTGCATGCGTTCTGCTTCTTGCGGCGAAAGCGACCAGACGATAGAGCACAGGTGCGGGTCACTGAGCGGCAGGAACGCCAGGATCCCCTCACCGTGAAACGCCTGCCGCGCAACCGCGCCGTGAGCTTCCTGCGTACGGATAGTCGCCACCAGCGCATGATGACGGTAATCCCAGAAAGTGAGCGGAATATCCGCTTTGTTGCGCAGCCAGGAGTTAGCGCCATCGGCGCCGACCACCAGGCGAGCTGTCAGCATTGCGCCATCTTTCAGGGACAGAAATGCCTCATTCTCACCCCAGGCTACCTGCTGTAACTCAGCGGGCGCCATCAGCGTAATGTCCGCTGAACGCTGCGCTTTTTGCCAGAGTGCGTAATGGATCTCTGAGTTTTCAACGATGTGGCCTAAATGGCTGTAACCCATGCTCTGGCCATCAAACGCAATACGCCCAAAACTGTCTTTGTCCCAGACTTCCATGCCGTGGTAGCAACAAGCGCGACGGGCAACAATGTCGGACCAGACGCCCAGTCGGCTAAGCAGTTTTTCACTGGCGGCATTAATGGCCGATACGCGAAGCTGAGGAGGTGCATCCGCCGCCAAAGGCTGCGGAACATGTTGTTCTAACACTGCAACGCGCAACCCGCTGCCCTGCAAGCCGCAGGCAACCGCCAGTCCCACCATGCCGCCACCAACAATTGCTACATCAACACTTTGCACTGTTTGCTCCTGAAAATAGGACAATCAAAAACCGTAGGCCGGATAAGGCAAAGCCGCCATCCGGCATTACTTCCGCGACATTGCCTGATGGCGCTGCGCTAATCAGGCCTGCTTTTTTAATTCGGCCTACAGGTTATATCTATCGCGCAACCCAACCGAGGGTCCGCTCCGCCAACGCATCGCGCGCAGGCGTGAATAATTCCATCGCCATCAGCCCGACATTACGCCCAACGACCAAAGGGGCCCAGCGATTGGCAAACAAATACACCAAATTGTTGGTCACACCAATCGTCGTTTCGCGATCGCGTTCGCGGCGCTGCTGATAGCGTGCCAGCACCGCATAATCACCGATATCTTCCGCGCAGTTTTGCGCCTGCGTCAACGTCTCAGCCAGGCTCATCACGTCGCGTAGACCAAGGTTGAAACCTTGTCCGGCAATGGGATGCAGCGTCTGTGCTGCGTTCCCCACCAGCACAGTACGATGGGTAATGGCTTTTTGCGCCGAGGTTAATGAAAGCGGATAGGCGTTGCGTTTACCGGCCTGGGTAATACGCCCCAACCGCCAGCCAAACGCAGTTTGCAGTTCGCGGCAAAATTGTTCGTCGGACCAGGCCATAATCTCATCACGCCGCTCCAGCGGATGGCACCACACCAGCGAGCAGCGACCATCAGACATCGGTAGCATTGCCAGCGGGCCATATTGCGTAAAACGTTCAAACGCTCGCCCGTCATGCGCAACGGAGGTCGTGACGTTGGCAATCACCGCCAGTTGTTCATAGGGTTGTTGCTGCCAGTCAACGCCGCAGGCGGTAGCCAGTGCGGAGCGCGTGCCATCGGCGGCCACCAACAGGCGACCATTGATCATCTCGCCATTTTCCAGCGTAACCTCAACGCGTTCCTGCGTGCGTGACACGCTGGCTACACGGTCGGGGCAGTGCAGCGTGATGCCCGGCGCTTTACGCAGCAGCGCAAACAAACGCAGCCCGACATCGTGCAGTTCTACCACCTGGCCCAGCGCCGGAATACGGTATTCCTGCGCATCCAGCGTCACAAATCCGGCATGGCCGCGATCGCTGACGTGAACCGTTTTGATCGCCGTTGCGCAATCGGCAATCGCCTGCCATACGCCAATTCGCGCCAGCTGTTGGCAGGTCCCTGCCGCCAGCGCGATCGCCCGGGCGTCAAACCCTGGATGGCGGTCAGTTTCAGGTTCGCTCGCTTCTATCAGGTGAACAGGCAGAGTCCCGTGGCTGAGCTGAGAAATGGCCAGCGCCAGCGTCGCACCGACCATACCACCGCCAACGATAATCACGCTCATTGCAGTCGCGCCGCAGCCATTAAGGCTTCAATGTCATCCGCTTTCTTCACCACGCTGGCGGTCAGGTTCTCATTGCCGTCCTCGGTGATGAGGATGTCATCTTCAATACGAATGCCGATACCACGATAAGCAGGCGGCACATCGGCGTCCGGTGCGATATACAGCCCCGGTTCGACAGTGAGTACCATTCCTGGCTCGAGAGTACGTGAGCGGTCCTGACCATAAACGCCAACGTCGTGCACATCCAGTCCC
This sequence comes from Citrobacter sp. wls826, assembly GCF_005281245.1. Lineage (NCBI taxonomy): Bacteria > Pseudomonadati > Pseudomonadota > Gammaproteobacteria > Enterobacterales > Enterobacteriaceae > Citrobacter > Citrobacter sp. wls826. The sequence goes on along the minus strand of NZ_SZWS01000051.1, from coordinate 64,822 downwards.
AGCCAATGGCTAAGACCATGCATAAAGAATGGGCGATGCGCATTTTCGGTAATCAGTTGGTCGATCTCGCCGTGCAAAATGCCAAGCTTCACCAGACCCGTAATCATGATGCGCACCACTTCGCCGGTGACTTCCTGGATGGACGTCCCCGGGCGATACAGGCGCAGGCTGGTCTCTAATGACTCCAGTACGATGTCGTAGATTTCACGCTGAGCAGGGGAAAATTTGCCGTTTACCGGGAAGGTACGCGTAATGTCGCCCGCATAACCTTTGTATTCACACCCGGCGTCAATTAACACCAGATCGCCATCGCGCATTTCACTTTCATTTTCGGTGTAATGGAGAATACAGCCGTTTTCGCCGCTGCCGACAATCGTGTTATAGGATGGGTAACGCGCGCCATGGCGAGTAAACTCGTGGTGAATCTCCCCTTCCAACTGGTATTCAAACATTCCCGGACGGCATTTTTCCATCGCGCGGGTATGCGCCAGCGCACTGATCTCTCCGGCACGGCGCATGACCGCAATTTCTTCTGGTGATTTGAACAGGCGCATTTCATGCACCATTGGACGCCAGTCGATGATCGCGGCGGGTGCGTGCAGATTTTGTCTGGAGCCTTTACGCAGTTTATCCAACGCCGTGCACACAATCTCATCTGCCCAGGCATATTCGCCCTGCGCGTGGTACACCGCGTCCAGGCCATTGAGCAACAGGTGCAGCTGTTGGTTGATTTCACTGAAGGCCAGCGCCCGGTCAACGCCGAGTTTTGCCGGTGCGGCATCCTGGCCCAGACGGCGGCCAAACCAGATCTCCGCCGTCAGATCGCGAACCCGATTAAACAAAACGCTGTGGTTATGAGTGTCATCACTTTTAATCAGCACCAGCACGGCTTCCGGTTCGTTAAAACCGGTGAAGTACCAGAAATCACTGCTTTGGCGGTACGGGTATTCACTGTCCGCGCTGCGCGTCGCTTCAGGCGCGGCAAAAATCAGCGCGGCGCTGCCGGGCTGCATTTGTGCCAGTAAAGCCTGGCGACGACGCTGGAATTCTTGCTGAGATATCTCGCTCATCACACTCTCCTTTGCGTTTCGTTCTTAGTGCAGAGTCGGTTTACGGACTTCCGGCGCGGTCGGCTGCTGACGCGTAAACGTGTCATGACACAGCAAGGCGGCTACGCGCACGTATTCGATAATCTCTTCGAGCGACATTTCCAGCTCTTCCTGATCTTCGTCTTCGTCATATCCCAACTGAGCGATATTGCGCAGGTCGTCAATCGCTTCACCGGTTTCACCGGTCACTTTGTCGAGCTTTGGCTGCGTAACGCCAAGGCCCAGCAAAAAGTGGTTTACCCACCCCGCCAGCGCATCGGCACGATCAAACACGCTAACGTCGTCGCCTTCAGGCAGATAAAGCTGAAAAAGGAAACCGTCGTCCTCGAGGGCATCGCTGGTGGCAGAGTGCATTTTCATCAGTGCCTGAGCCAGCTCGTGACCGAAGGCCAAACCTTCGTTCGTCAGGTCGTGCAGCAGCGGCTGCCATGAGCTGTCGTTGTTGCCGCCGCAAATCATCCCGCTGATCAAGCCGTGCATTTCGGCCGGGGTTAATCCAGCCCCTTGTTGGTTCAAAAACTGGCTAACGTCGTTGTAGCCAGGCATTTCGTTCTGTATAGACATAAGCATTCGTCATCAAAGGGAGGAATATTCATGGTATGCTACCACTTTGGACCCTGGTGGACCAGAAAAGGGCTTGTATCTTGATACCAGGGTAGCTATAGTGTCGCCCCTTCGCGGACCCAAGGTCTGGAGACGAAGGCAGCGCAGTCAATCAGCAGGAAGGTGGCATGTCTGCACAACCCGTCGATATCCAAATATTTGGCCGTTCACTGCGAGTGAATTGCCCGCCTGAACAAAGGGATGCGTTGAATCAGGCTGCGGACGATCTCAATCAGCGATTGCAAGATCTGAAAGTTCGCACTAGAGTCACAAATACTGAGCAGTTGGTTTTCATCGCCGCGTTGAACATCAGCTATGAATTAACTCAGGAAAAAGCGAAGACGCGTGAGTACGCGGCGAGCATGGAACAACGTATTCGGATGCTACAACAGACCATCGAACAGGCGTTGCTTGATCAGGGTCGCATAACCGAAAAAACGGGCCAAAACTTTGAATAACACTTTTCGGTTTACTGTGGTAGAGTGACCGTGAAGACAAAATTTCTCTGAGATGTTTGCAAGCGGGCCAGTCCCCTGAGCCGATATTTCATACCACAAGAATGTGGCGCTCCATGGTTGGTGAGCATGCTCGGCCCGTCCGAGAAGCCTTAAAACTGTGACGACGCATTCACCTTGAACCAAGGGTTCAAGGGTTACAGCCTGCGGCGGCATCTCGGAGATTCCCTTCTACCTGGCAACAGCCATGACACTACTTTCTGAACTCCCTTTATCCCGGCAAGAAATTCGTCAACTGATTCGACAGCGTCGTCGCGCGCTGACCTCTGAACAGCAACGACACTACGGTCAGCAAGCCGCGACCCGAATGCTCAGTTTTCCCCCTGTTGTACTCGCGCATACTGTGGCGGTATTTCTCTCGTTCGATGGCGAACTCGATACCCAGCCGCTGATAGATCAGCTGTGGCGAGCGGGCAAGCGCGTTTACCTTCCGGTTCTTCATCCCTTCAGTCCCGGTAATTTACTGTTCCTGCACTATCATCCGCGCAGCGACCTGGTGACCAATCGCTTAAAGATCCAGGAACCACGGCTTGATGTACGCGACGTATTGCCACTGTCAAAGCTGGACGTACTGATTACGCCGTTAGTGGCATTTGATGAGGACGGGCAACGCCTGGGCATGGGCGGCGGATTTTACGACCGCACGCTACAAAACTGGCAGCAGCATAAGATCCAACCCGTGGGCTACGCGCATGACTGCCAGTTAGTAGAAAAATTGCCGGTTGAAGAGTGGGATATCCCGCTGCCAGCGGTGGTGACGCCGTCCAAAATCTGGGAGTGGTAGCCGTTTTTTGCCGATTGACAGCGCCGTTTTTTTGACCTAAATTCCTCGGTGAAGGGTGAGGGAGGCGAACCTCCCTCCTGCGTACTCTCTGTTAATATGCTGGCCAAGCGATGATTAACAGGATCAGCAGCATGATGACGTATCTCATCATCGTCCCTTTCCTTTTTAGAGCCCCTGCTTCGGTAGGGGCTTTCCCGTTTCAGCGCTATGCTGCGCCCCTATCGTAAATTCCTTTTATTGCTGTACAACACGCAACGCTGCCTTTAGTTACCAACTGCGGCAAAGCTCGAAAACAGAATGTATGCGTTACAGAAAGAGATTTTGAGGCAGGGAAATCAGAGGAAAGATGGGCAGGTCAACCGCCTGCCCATGTAGAGGAAATCAGTACAGCAGACGAGCGCGAATGGTTCCCGGAAGGGCTTTCATCGCCAGCAGCGCTTTCTCCGCCACATCTTCATCCGCTTCAATATCAATAACCACATAACCTACCTGCGCGGAAGTTTGCAGATACTGCGCGGCAATGTTGACGCCCTGCTCGGCAAAAATCTGGTTCAGTGCCGTCAGTACGCCCGGACGGTTTTCGTGAATGTGCATCAGACGACGACCACCGTGCAGCGGCAGCGAAACTTCCGGGAAGTTTACCGCAGACAGCGTAGACCCGTTGTCGGAATACTTGGTCAGTTTCCCAGCTACTTCCAGACCGATGTTTTCCTGCGCTTCCAGCGTTGAACCACCAATGTGCGGCGTCAGGATCACGTTATCGAAATCACACAGCGGCGAAGTGAAAGGATCGCTGTTAGTTGCCGGTTCGGTTGGGAATACGTCGATTGCAGCCCCCGCCAGATGTTTAGTCGCTAACGCGTCGCACAACGCAGGAATATCAACAACCGTACCGCGTGCGGCGTTAATCAGCAGCGCCCCCGGTTTCATCAGCGAAATCTCACGCGCGCCCATCAGGTTTTTAGTGGAGGCATTTTCCGGCACGTGCAGACTGACCACGTCGCTCATATTGAGCAGGTCGGAAAGATGCTGTACCTGTGTGGCATTGCCAAGCGGGAGTTTATTTTCAATATCATAGAAAAAGACATGCATCCCGAGCGATTCCGCCAGAATGCCCAACTGAGTACCAATGTGGCCGTAGCCGATGATCCCCAGTTTTTTACCACGCGCTTCAAAAGAGCCGGTAGCCAGTTTATTCCACACGCCGCGGTGCGCTTTGGCGTTCGCTTCGGGTACGCCACGTAGCAGTAGCAGCAATTCGCCAATCACCAGCTCAGCAACGGAACGTGTGTTAGAGAATGGTGCGTTAAACACAGGGATCCCGCGCTTTGCCGCTGCACTTAGATCAACCTGGTTGGTGCCAATGCAGAAGCAGCCAATCGCGACCAGTTTCTCTGCGGCGTCAATCACATCTTCAGTCAGATGGGTACGGGATCGCAGGCCAATGAAGTGGGCATCACGGATGGACTCTTTCAGTTGTTCAGTGTCCAGAGCACCTTTGTGAAACTCGATGTTGGTATAACCTGCTGCACGAAGGCTTTCGAGTGCTTTTTGGTGCACGCCTTCAACCAGCAGAAATTTAATCTTATCTTTCTCCAGTGATACCTTTGCCATTTCCCCGACCCTGTCTTTTTTGTTCAAACTGATGTGTTGTGTGTGGGATTTTCATCCGTCTCTTCAACATATCAAAAAATAATATTGCGGCAATATGAACGTTTGCGTCGCCGTGCTGAAGAAATGTCATTCAACGGGAAATGTCAGAGGAAAATACTGGCGATAACTTTTTCTTTGGAGAGATCGGCAGGACAATATTATAAACGTGACACAAGTCACCAAATTTGCCCTGCCAAAATTTTTTTAACGGGAGAAGACGCTCCCGTCAGATCATTTTACGATAGTTTTCACGCCGTCAGGCGTACCGATCAGCGCGACATCCGCACCACGGTTGGCAAACAGGCCGACGGTTACCACACCTGGAATCGCATTGATGGCATTCTCCAGCGCGATGGCGTCGAGGATCTCCAGACCGTGCACATCGAGGATCACGTTGCCGTTGTCCGTCACGACGCCCTGACGGTATTCAGGACGACCGCCCAGCTTCACCAACTGGCGAGCCACAGCGCTGCGCGCCATTGGGATCACTTCGACCGGCAGCGGGAAGTTACCGAGAATATCGACTTCTTTAGACGCATCCGCGATGCAGATAAATTTCTTCGCCACGGAAGCAATGATTTTTTCACGGGTCAACGCTGCGCCGCCGCCCTTGATCATCTGCATGTGACCGTTGATTTCATCCGCGCCGTCAACGTATACGCCGAGGCTGTCCACTTCGTTAAGATCGAACACGTGGATGCCAAGGCTTTTGAGTTTTTCAGTCGATGCGTCCGAACTGGATACCGCACCTTCAATCTGACCTTTCATTGTGCCCAGCGCATCAATAAAGTGTGCGGCTGTTGAACCTGTACCTACGCCCACAATGGTGCCGGGCTGTACATACTGAAGTGCCGCCCATCCTACTGCTTTTTTCAGTTCATCCTGCGTCATGATCGTTTCGCCTGTGGTGTGAATATGGTGGGAAAATTCACGCGCATTATAGAACATTGTGCAGAAAAATGTCCCCACACCCGCTCGCAAGCGGCGGATTTCGTCTTTACCCAATCAAAAATTGTGTCATAGTGCAGAACAAGCAAAAATTTCAGGAGTGCGTCAAAGCAATGAAACGTCCGGACTACAGAACACTACAAGCACTGGATGCGGTTATTCGTGAACGAGGATTTGAGCGCGCGGCGCAAAAGCTGTGCATCACGCAATCCGCGGTTTCACAGCGCATAAAACAGCTTGAGAATATGTTCGGACAACCGCTGCTGGTGCGCACCGTACCGCCGCGCCCAACGGAACAGGGACAGAAACTACTGGCGCTTCTGCGCCAGGTTGAACTGCTGGAAGATGAGTGGCTGGGCGATGAACAAACCGGCTCGACGCCGCTTCTGCTTTCGCTGGCGGTGAACGCCGACAGTCTGGCGACCTGGTTACTTCCGGCGCTGGCCCCGGTACTGGCTAATTCACCGATTCGACTGAACCTGCAGGTTGAAGATGAAACCCGAACCCAGGAACGTCTGCGTCGTGGTGAAGTAGTCGGTGCGGTGAGTATTCAACATCAGGCGCTGCCAAGCTGTCTGGTGGATAAACTGGGCGCGCTGGACTACCTGTTTGTTGGCTCTAAACCTTTCGCCGAGCGTTATTTCCCAAACGGCGTCACCCGTTCCGCCCTGCTGAAAGCCCCGGCGGTCGCGTTTGACCATCTTGATGATATGCACCAGGCGTTCTTGCAACAAAACTTCGACCTGCCGCCGGGCAGCGTACCGTGCCATATCGTTAACTCGTCTGAAGCCTTCGTCCAGTTAGCCCGTCAGGGAACAACCTGCTGCATGATCCCACACTTACAGATTGAGAAAGAGCTGGAAAGCGGTGAGCTTATCGACTTAACGCCAGGCCTGTTCCAGCGTCGGATGCTGTACTGGCACCGTTTTGCACCAGAAAGCCGCATGATGCGCAACGTCACCGACGCGCTGCTGGCCTATGGCCACAACGTACTGCGTCAGGATTAATTCCTCGAACAGAGGCCGGATAGCGGCGTAAAGCCTCATCCGGCCTGCAAGCCTTTCCCCTCATTTCATGCTATTCCCGCCACGTCTTTGAAATACATCACAAAATAAAACACGCCACACGGCAAAAAACGACGTCCTGTTGGCTATTTTTTGCTGGCGACAAGCCAAATGAAAAAGCACACCGTATTCGCAAAGATTCAACTTATTGCGTAATACGGAGCAAAAAATGGCAAACGTGCAGGAGTGGCAAACACTCGCCAATAAAGAACTCAGTCGACGGGAAAAAACCGTTGAGTCGCTGGAAAGACAGACGGCGGAAGGGATTGTCATCAAGCCGCTGTACACCGAAGCGGATCTCGATAATCTGGAAGTCACGGGCACCCTGCCCGGTCTGCCGCCTTACGTGCGTGGCCCGCGCGCCACTATGTATACCGCGCAGCCGTGGACGATTCGCCAATACGCCGGTTTCTCTACCGCCAAAGAGTCCAACGCCTTTTACCGCCGTAACCTCGCCGCTGGGCAAAAAGGGCTTTCCGTTGCCTTTGACCTTGCCACTCATCGTGGCTATGACTCAGACAACCCGCGCGTAGCGGGCGACGTCGGCAAAGCCGGCGTGGCGATCGATACCGTCGAAGATATGAAGGTGCTGTTCGACCAGATCCCGCTGGATAAGATGTCGGTATCAATGACCATGAACGGCGCGGTGCTGCCGGTACTGGCGTTTTATATCGTCGCGGCGCAGGAGCAAGGCGTGACGCCGGAACAGCTCACCGGGACCATTCAGAACGATATTCTGAAAGAGTACTTGTGCCGCAACACCTACATTTATCCGCCAAAACCCTCCATGCGCATTATCGCCGACATCATCGCCTGGTGCTCAGGCAACATGCCGCGCTTTAATACCATCAGCATCAGCGGCTATCACATGGGTGAAGCCGGGGCAAACTGCGTACAGCAGGTGGCGTTTACGCTGGCAGACGGTATTGAATACATCAAGGCCGCGCTTTCCGCCGGACTGAAAATTGATGACTTCGCCCCGCGCCTGTCATTCTTCTTCGGCATCGGCATGGATCTGTTTATGAACGTCGCCATGCTGCGCGCTGCACGGTATCTGTGGAGCGAAGCGGTCAGCAGTTTTGGCGCGACCAACCCGAAATCTCTCGCTCTGCGTACCCACTGCCAGACCTCAGGCTGGAGCCTGACCGAGCAGGACCCGTACAACAACGTGGTACGAACCACCATTGAGGCGCTCGGCGCTACGCTTGGCGGCACCCAGTCTCTGCATACCAACGCTTTTGATGAAGCGCTCGGTCTGCCCACCGATTTCTCCGCCCGTATTGCGCGTAATACGCAGATCATCATTCAGGAAGAATCAGAGATCTGCCGCACCGTCGATCCGCTGGCCGGATCGTATTACGTCGAATCACTCACCGATCAAATCGTGAAGCAGGCGCGCACGATCATCAAGCAGATTGATGAGGCAGGCGGCATGGCGAAGGCGATTGAAGCCGGGCTTCCTAAACGGATGATCGAAGAAGCGTCCGCGCGCGAACAGTCGCTGATCGACCAGGGTAAGCGCGTTATCGTCGGGGTGAACAAATACAAGCTGGATAAAGAAGACGACACGTCGGTGCTGGAGATCGACAACGTGAAGGTGCGCAACGAGCAGATTGCCTCACTGCAGCATATCCGCGCTACCCGCGACAATGATGCGGTTAAAGCCGCGCTATCCGCGCTGACCCACGCCGCGCAGCAGAATGAAAATCTGCTGGCCGCCGCCGTCAACGCCGCCCGCGTTCGCGCCACGCTCGGTGAAATCTCCGATGCGCTCGAGGCCGCCTTTGACCGTTATCTGGTTCCCAGCCAGTGCGTTACCGGGGTGATTGCACAAAGCTATCACCAGTCCGACAAATCCGCCGATGAGTTCGATGCCATTGTTGCGCAAACCGAACAGTTCCTCACAGAAAATGGCCGCCGCCCGCGTATTCTGATCGCCAAGATGGGTCAGGACGGACACGATCGCGGCGCAAAAGTGATCGCCAGCGCCTACTCCGATCTCGGCTTCGATGTCGATCTCAGCCCGATGTTCTCCACACCGGAGGAAATTGCCCGTCTGGCGGTAGAAAACGATGTGCATGTCATTGGCGCATCATCGCTGGCGGCGGGTCATAAGACATTGATCCCTGAGCTGGTCACCGCGCTCAAAGGCTGGGGACGCGAAGACATTTGCGTCGTCGCCGGCGGGGTTATTCCGCCACAGGATTACGCTTTTCTACACGAACATGGCGTGGCAGCCATTTATGGCCCCGGCACGCCGATGCTCGACAGCGTCCGCGATGTGTTAACCCGTATCAGTAAACATCATGATTAACGCCACCACGCTTGAGGATACCGTCCGCCGCTTGCGACTCGGTGAACGGGCTACGCTCGCCCAGGCGATGACGCTGGTCGAAAGCAATCACCCGCGCCACCAGCCGCTGAGTACGCAATTGCTGGACGCGATTATGCCGTTCACCGGTAACGCCCTGCGTCTGGGGATCACCGGCACGCCGGGCGCGGGTAAAAGCACCTTTCTGGAAGCATTCGGCATGCTGTTAATTCGCCGCGGGTTACGGGTAGCGGTGATCGCCGTCGATCCCAGCAGCCCGGTCAGCGGCGGCAGCATTCTGGGTGATAAAACCCGCATGACGGAACTGGCTCGCGCAGAATCTGCGTTTATACGTCCGGTTCCTTCCAGCGGTCATTTAGGCGGCGCCAGCCAGCGCGCCCGCGAATTAATGCTGCTGTGCGAGGCGGCTGGCTTCAACGTGGTGATTGTGGAAACCGTCGGCGTTGGGCAGTCGGAAACCGAAGTCGCAGGCATGGTGGATTGCTTTCTCTCACTGCAAATCGCCGGCGGTGGCGACGATTTGCAGGGCATCAAAAAAGGCCTGATGGAGATGGCGGATCTGGTCGTCATCAACAAGGACGACGGTGATAACCGTACCAGCGTTGCCATCGCCCGCCATATGTACGAATCCGCCCTGCATATTCTGCGCCGCAAATATGACGAGTGGCAGCCGCAGGTTCTGACCTGTAGCGCCCTGGAAAAACGCGGCATTGAGGAGGTTTGGCAGGCGATAACCGACTTTAAAACGTGCCTTACCGCCAGCGGTCGACTGGAAAAAGTCCGCCAGCAGCAGGCGGTGGAATGGCTACACAAGCAGGCTGAAGAAGAAGCCCTGCATCTGCTGTTTGCACGGGCTGATTTCGACCAGTATTTCCAGCAGACGCTGCTGGCCGTCAAAAACAATGATCTTTCGCCGCGCACCGGCCTGCGGCACATCAGCGCATTTATTCAGCATCATTACTTTCAATAAAGAGAACATTATGTCTTATCAATACGTCAACGTGGTCATCATCCAGAAAGTCGCGGTCATTGAGTTCAATTACGCCCGCAAGCTCAATGCCCTGAGCAAAGTGTTTATTGACGATCTGATGCAGGCGCTGAGCGACCTCAATCGTCCGGACATTCGCTGCATCATTCTGCGCGCCCCGAGCGGGGCCAAAGTGTTCTCTGCCGGGCATGATATTCATGAGCTCCCCACCGGACGTCGCGATCCGCTCTCTTATGACGATCCGCTGCGTCAGATAACTCGTATGATCCAAAAATATCCGAAGCCGGTGATCTCCATGGTTGAAGGCAGCGTCTGGGGCGGCGCGTTTGAGATGATCATGAGTTCCGATCTGATCATCGCAGCCAGTACGTCTACCTTCTCCATGACCCCGGTCAACCTCGGCGTGCCCTATAACCTGGTGGGCATCCACAACCTGACCCGCGACGCTGGTTTTCACATCGTTAAGGAGCTGATTTTTACCGCCTCGCCCATCACCGCTCAACGCGCTATGGCGGTCGGGATCCTCAACCATGTCGTTCCAACCGAGGAACTGGAAGATTTCACCCTGCAAATGGCGCATCACATCTCGGAAAAAGCGCCGCTGGCAATCGCCGTCATCAAAGAAGAACTGCGCGTGTTGGGCGAAGCACACACCATGAACTCTGACGAATTCGAGCGCATTCAGGGCATGCGCCGCGCGGTGTACGACAGCGAGGATTATCAGGAAGGGATGAACGCGTTTATGGAAAAACGTAAACCTAATTTTGTTGGCCATTAATCACGTCCGACGAAGGAGACGGCCATGAAACGGATGAGCGCCGAACAGGCGGCAGAAATTATCCAGCACGATGATATGGTGGCGTTCAGCGGCTTTACCCCCGCGGGTTCGCCAAAAGCGTTACCCACCGCAATTGCCCAACGCGCCTGCGAACGGCATCAGGACGGGCAGCCTTTTCAGATCCGCCTGC
>NZ_SZWS01000051.1:43945-53790 GCF_005281245.1 Citrobacter sp. wls826 | reverse complement strand
TGGCGCCGCCGCTGATGATGCACTATCCGCGGCGGATGCCGTTTCCTGGCGTGCGCCTTATCAAACCTCATCTGGCCTGCGCGAGAAAATTAACCAGGGCCAGGTGAGGTTTGTCGATCTCCATTTGAGCGAAGTCGCGCAGATGGTTAATTACGGCTTTTTTGGCGATATCGATGTTGCCGTCATTGAAGCTTCCGCCATTGCGCCGGATGGCCGGATTTGGCTTTCCAGCGGTATTGGCAATGCACCCACCTGGCTGCTGCGGGCGAAAAAGGTGATTATCGAGTTGAATCATTACCATAATCCACGCGTGGCTGAGTTTGCCGACATCGTAATACCCGGCGCACCGCCGCGGCGTAACAGCGTGCCCATATTTCATACCATGGATCGCGTGGGCAGTCAGTGCGTGCAGATAGACCCCAGGAAAGTGGTCGCGGTGGTGGATACCGAGCTGCCCGATGCCGGGAATGCGTCGGATAAAACCAATCCGGTCAGCCAACAAATTGCCGATAACGTAGTCACTTTTCTACTGGCAGAAATGGCGCACAAACGCATTCCAGCAGAGTTTCTGCCCTTACAAAGCGGCGTGGGCAATATCAATAACGCGGTAATGGCGAGACTGGGAGAGAATCCGGATATCCCGCCCTTTATGATGTATTCAGAGGTGTTACAGGAATCGGTGGTGCATCTGCTGGAAACGGGCAAGATCACCGGTGCCAGCGCCTCCAGCCTGACCATCTCAGCCCCGTCGCTACAGAAGATTTACGACAACATGGACTTCTTCGCCAGCCGAATTGTGCTGCGCCCGCAGGAGATCTCCAATAACCCGGAAATCATCCGTCGGCTGGGGGTCATTGCGCTCAACGTTGGGCTTGAGTTTGATATCTACGGCCATGCCAATTCCACGCACGTTGCGGGCGTGAACCTGATGAACGGGATCGGCGGCAGCGGGGATTTCGAGCGCAACGCCTACCTGTCTATCTTTATGGCGCCGTCGATTGCCAAAGGCGGGAAAATCTCAACCATCGTGCCGATGTGCAGCCATGTCGACCACAGCGAACATAGCGTTAAAGTGATCGTGACCGAACAAGGGATTGCCGATCTGCGTGGGTTATCTCCGATGCAGCGGGCGCACACGATTATCGATAACTGTGCGCATCCCCTTTACCGGGACTACCTGCACCGCTATCTGGAAAAAGCGCCCGGCGGGCATATCCATCACGATCTCAGCCATGCGTTCGATCTGCATCGCAACCTTCTCGAGACAGGATCGATGCTCGGTTAACTTGCCGTACCGTCACGATCTTCAGCAATATGCTGGAGCATGGTGCCGGTATAGCGATGATTTTTCAGAGAATAGAGAAACTCCTGCATATACATGGGGCTGCCGGGCGCGTCGAAATACTTTAGCGTCGACGGATTCACCAGCCGCCAGGCAAAATGAGGAATCACCGTCAAAAACTGCCCGCGCTCCACCGCGCTAATCTTGGCCATAAAGCTGTACGGACGGTAGATAATCGTCGGATTGATCCCGCAGGGCCGCATATAAGCATCCAGCATTGCCTCAAAGTTGGCGCGATTCTGGAAGCGCATTTGCAGCCAGGGTAGCTCGCGCAGCAGATCCTGCGGCTGTTTCTCTTCGTAGCGCCGGGAAACGAGAAACCCCAGACGTAGCGGAGGCAGTTCGCTGATCGCCAGATTTTCCAACTCCTGTACGCGGGGGGAAACGTGCTGTGGCGAGATAATGAAATCCAGTTTGCGGTCGAACAGATTATCAATCACCCCATTCTCACTGAATTCAACGGCCTGGGCCGTCACGCCGTCATATTTATCGCCAAGGCTAATCAACTGGTCAAAAATAATCGTTGGATAAGTATTATCGATACCGATGACGATTTCCCGCGAGCGACAAGAGGCGTTATGAATTTCGTTATCAATGGCAGAGAGGCGCTGATAGACGGGAAACAGCTTCTGATACAGCTCCTGTCCGGCTTTATTCAGGCTGATGTTGTTATCTTTACGGGTAAACAGCGTATAGCCGATTTGATCTTCCAGTGCAGCAATGCTTTTACCGAAAGGCGATGCGGTCATATGTATTTTTTCTGCCGCTCTGGCGATGTTATTGGTTTGCGCCAGCAGAATGAAATTACGCATCTTTTTCGAGATAAAAATATCCATAGCGTCCCCTTAAAAATCGCTATGGCCTATCCTCATTACCACGAAAAAAAAGACTGAATGTGAGGTCTCATTTTTACAGTTGCTCACAGAAAAAACCGGCTGGAATGTTTTGTCGGCCTGATGAGATGCGTAAGCATCGCCATCAGGCTAAAATCTTGCCGGATGGCGACTTACACCTTATCAAGACTACTTATTGGTTACTGTAGGCTCAATCTGGAAGACGACATCAACCTGATCGTCAAACTGAATAACCGGCTGTTCGTAGGTTTCCTGAGCGGAGGTTGCAGGCGCTGCATCTGCTTTCATCATCCGTACCATCGGGCTCGGTTGATAATTGGAAACGTGGTAACGCACACTGTAAACGGGACCCAGTTTGCTATTAAAGCCCGCGGCCAGCTGTTCAGCCTGATGAACAGCATCATCAATCGCCGCTTTACGCGCTTTGTCTTTGTAAGCATCCGGCTGGGCAACGCCCAGCGATACCGAACGAATCTCATTCAGACCGGCCTTCAGCGCGCCATCAAGCAGAGCGTTGAGTTTGTCCAACTGACGCAGCGTGACTTCAACGGTGCGCACTGCACGATAACCTTTGAGGATGCTTTTGCCGTTCTGGTAGTCGTAGTCCGGCTGCGTACGCAAGTTTGCAGCGCTAATGTCTTTCTTCGCTATCTGGTTCTGTTCAAGGAAAGACAGATATTGCGCCACGCGCTCATCGGCCTGCTTCTTCGCGGAAGCCGCATCCTTTGCAGCAACGTTCACTTCAATCGCCAAGGTGGCGATGTCTGGTGTTGCATCTACGCTTGCCGTTCCGGAAGTCACGATGTGCGGTCCATTTGGCAACTCATTTGCCTGTACCGATAGTGCGCTGAATCCGACTAATGCCGCCAGGGCCATTATTTTGAACTTCACGGTCGTTCCTCCATGTTTCATTAATTACCCCAAAACTCAGGGCACATGCAGGCAAGCTTAGCCGATCTCGCTGCGTTGTCCATCAGACAACACTTAGTTGAACAGCGCTTGAACGTGCGCAACACCTTCTTTTGCCAGCTGAAAAGCAATAAACCACATCACTAATCCTACCAGCGTATTGATGATGCGCTGTGCTTTCGCAGTTCGCAGACGCGGTGCCAGCCAGGCCGCCAGCAATGCCAGACCGAAGAACCACAGGAACGAAGCGCTGACGGTTCCCAGTGCAAACCAGCGTTTAGGCTCAACATCCAGTTGTCCCCCCAGACTCCCGAGCACCACAAAGGTATCCAGGTAAACATGTGGGTTGAGCCATGTCACCGCCAGCATAGTGGCGATAATTTTCCAGCGCCCCTGCTTCATCACTTCGGCGCTGGCCAGTTCCAGATTACTGCTCATCGCCGTTTTTAGCGCACCGAATCCGTACCAGAGTAAAAATGCGACCCCGCCCCAGGTGACCAGCGCCATCAGCCATGGCGACTGCATTAGCAAGGCGCTACCGCCGAAGATACCCGCGCAAATCAGCACTAAATCGCTGATGGCGCAGAGTAAAGCAATCATGATGTGATACTGACGACGGATCCCCTGATTCATCACGAAGGCATTTTGTGGACCAAGCGGAAGTATCATGGCTGCACCAAGCGCAAGCCCTTGAAAATAGCAGGATAACATGTAAAACATCTCACATAATTGTCTTGTGGGCAGACTATACTGCGCGGGATTCATTAGAGGAAATGGATAATATTAATCAGTAATTAGCATTATTAATAATACCGCGCACACTCCCCTCCATATTCAGTCTCTGACAATAGCGATTGTGCGTTACCCGAGGTATGCTGAAAGATAAATCTGTCTATACCAAAGGAATGGGTATGAAGCATAACGCGAACATTTTTCTCTTCTGTGCCTCGCTGATAGTTACCAGTTTGTGGCCCACTGTCGCCAGCGCAGACAGAACGCTGCGCTATACCGATCACGAGCCATATGGCAACATGCGTACCCGGCTCATAAAAGAGACTTTTTTTCGCGCGATCGAACAAGAGTCGCTTGGACGTTTGAAAATCGACGCTCACTGGAACGGCGAGCTGTCCACCAGCTATGACGCCTTAAAAACGATCGGCCAGGGCAGCGTGGCGGATATGGGGATCGTGGTCCCTGAGTACACGCCCGAACAACTGCCGCGACACCAGATTTTTAAGAGCTTCCCCCTCGGACCGGGCCGTGGTGAAGCGCAGGTTAACGCCTTTCAGCGGATTTTCCGCGAGTATCGCCAGTTTGGTCGCGAGCTGGAAAACAACAATCTGGTGAATCTTCAGTTTTTCCTCGGCTATCCGGTTGGATTTTTTACGACCAGGCCGAACGTCGATTTGGCACAGCTGAATGCAAGCCAATGGCGGACCGCCAGCTTTTGGCATCAATCATTTTTACGCAACGCGGGCGGCGTGCCGGTCAGCATGCCATGGAATGAAAAAATTACCGATGCGCTTCAGACCGGACAGCTTGACGGCCTGATGGTTAACCTCGACAGCGGAGATGATATCCATGCCCAGCGGGCGGCCCCCTATATTCAGCTCTCCCCTTCGCTCTGGCTCGGACACGTTTATCTTCTGGTGATGAATAAAGACGTCTGGGATAGCCTGGACGTGAAAGATCGCGCAGCCATCAATCGGGCCGCCGCCATGACGCAAAAGCGTATTGGCGCAGTGCAGGACGCAAGCCTGACCGCAATGGCGAAAAAGATGGCAAAAGAGGGTGCACACGTTCATTACCTGACCAACAGCGAGCTGAATGCGTGGCAAGCCGCTACCGGGTATCAGCACGTTCAGGCCGAATGGATTGCCCAACAGGAAAGTAAAGGAATAAACGATGTTGGCGAGCTGATGCAGGGTGTCAGCGCAATTCTTAACAAGACGAGATAAATCAACGCCCGCCTCTCTCTGGCGGGCGTTTTTAGCTGAAGTTACTCGGTCGCGTTCTCTTTCACGCGTTTAAAGTTCACATCCATCTGCGGGTACGGGAAGCTGATACCGTTGGCGTCAAACTCGCGCTTAATACGCTCCAGTACATCCCAGTAGACGCTTTGCAGATCGCTGCTGTTGCTCCAGACACGTACGACGAAATTAATCGAGGAAGCGCCCAGCTCATTCAGGCGTACCGTCATTTCACGGTCTTTTAGGATGCGATCTTCAGACTGGATGATATCAGTGAGGATTTTTTTCACCTGATCGATATCGGAGTCGTAGGCCACGCCGATAATAAATTCGTTACGACGGACCGGCTCGCGAGAGAAGTTAATGATGTTCCCGGCAATAATTTTACCGTTTGGGATCACCACAATCTTACCGTCTACGGTACGCATAGTTGTGGAGAAAATCTGCACGTTAAGCACGGTTCCCGCAACGCCGCCAAGGTCTACATATTCACCCGCGCGGAACGGACGGAACATCACCAGCAGCACGCCTGCGGCGAGGTTGGACAGCGACCCTTGCAGTGCCAGACCGACAGCTAAACCCGCGGCACCGAGAACGGCGATCACGGAGGCAGTTTGCACCCCAACGCGACCCAGCGCGGCAATCAGCGTGAAAGCGATAATACCGTAGCGCACCAGTGCAGAAAGAAAGTCGGCAACGGTGGCATCAATTTTACGCGCCAGCATCAGGCGGTTAACGGTGTTTGATACGATACGCGCCACGATCATACCGATAATGACAATCGCGATGGCCGCAACGATGTTGACGGCATAGCTCAACAGTAGCTCCTGATTGCGGACCAGCCAGGTGCCCGCACCGTTTATGCTGTCGACAACATTCAAATCTTCCATTCAATAGTCCTTGAGCATGTCAAAAAAATTACGAGATCAATCTCACGAAAACACCCTATTAAAGGTAAACAAAAAAGACCGAATCTGCCATTTTTTCAACATGATCCCTTAAAAAACCGCCGTAAACTCAGTTCTCCGCCGGTCGGTCGACCATCCGCAGGAACCCGCTCACCAGAGAATCTTTTTGCTTAAAAATGTCCGCAATTTCACTGACCACCTTTCCGCTGCCCGCATTCTTCCAGGCAATCGAGAGCGGCGATGGCTGGCGCGGATTAATCACCTCACGGGCAACCAGTGCCCCGGATTCAACATAAGGACGACACATCCGCTCGGGTAAAAAACCGACGCCAAGCCCGCTTAAATGACAGGCCAGCTTAGTGCTGAGATCCGGCACTTTGATCTCCTTTTGTCCGCTAAGCAGCCAGGCGACGCGGCGCGTAAGCGTACGCGAGGTATCTTCAATATTGATAGCCGGATAGCGGCGCAGCATATCGTCTGACAGTACCGGCACTGGATGGCTGGCCAGCGGGTGATTTTGCGCTACCACAAACCGCCAACTGATATCTCCCAGCGGCAACAGAGAGATATTATTGGAGAGCGATTCCGATCCGGTGACGCCAATCGCCAATTGGAAATCGTCATACAGTAGCGAATCCCACACGCCCATATAGACCTGTCGGGAAATTTGAAATCGGGTGAAGGGAAATTGTTGGTGCAGCCAGGTCAGTAAATCTGCCGTGGTCTGCGGCTGGTACAGCAGATTGTTGATAACGATGTTCACCTGCCGTTCAACGCCCGCGTTGATCTGCTGAAGCTCGTCCGGCATTGCATCCAGCCAGTTAAGCCACTGTCGACAATGCTCAAGCAGATGTTGTCCGGCTAGCGTCAGACTGACGGAGCGGGTTGTACGTAAAAAGAGCTGCGTCCCCACCTGCTCTTCCAGCGTTTTAATGCGATAGCTAATCGCCGCGGGCGTTTTATGCAGGGAGCTGGCCGCGCGGGAAAAACTCTCCGTCTGTGCAACCCGAATAAAAGTGCGTATTGTTTCCTGATCGAGCATGCGTTCCCCTTGAGTCGACCACCTGTAACCACCGTTGCGCTATCGCGATTCCCAGCAATATGTCCGCCCCCGAGGAGTGCCCGACAGCAAGCAGGCGTCTGATTGCAGAATGCGGATCGCGTCCGGACTGTAAACCACGTATCACCTTCTGTAGCGGCGTTGAAAATTCGCCCACTCTGGCGCTGTTCAGATAGCTACAGCTTACTGACGTGGTGAGCGGCACAAGTTGCTCCGTCGGGGGTAAAAAATAGCGCAATTTGGCAGAAAGCCCCGCAGCATACAGCACAGCCAGCATCCCCGTCAGCATATCATCGCCGCTGGGCGTCAGTCCTGGGCCGTATCCGATCAGCCAGCGCCAGTCAGGCGTCACGCCACGATGCCAGCACTCAAGTTGCTCAATGATTTCAGGGTAGTGCAACATCGTATTGAGTGGCTGATTCAGCGCTCCGGAAAGACCACTGTGTTGAGTGCAAAAAGAGAGATCGACAGGGGCAAGTACGGCAGGATCCAGCGACATCCGGAGTGTGCGACGCGAGCAAAGCGCTATACCCTGTCCCCGCAGGATGCTCCCCTGTTTGATAAGTCGTTCAATATGCGCCACGCGGGAAAACTGTGTGGTGCTCAGCAGCATGCCCGTCGGTCCCATCCCCTTTCCGTAGCGAAACAGCGTCAACAGCTCGCCGTCAGGACGGCAAAAATTAATCGCCTGCGAGAAGCGGCTGTGCAACCTCCATTCGCCATCGGGAAGTCGATAAAAACCCGCGCTGGCTAATGCCTTAATCGTCACCATCGATACACTCCAGGACACTGGATGGCAGGGAGAGCGCCCGAGCCGGCCTACGGAATGAACTCATTCGCAGGCCGGATAAAACGCAACTGCGTCGCCTTCCGGCAACGTTGTTATGCCGTGATGTGATGCAGTTCCGCCAGCGCTTCAAGCGCTTTTTCAAAACAGAGCAGCGGTGCGCGAACGGTGCCCGCCCCCACCTGGCCGATCCCCGCATCCTTGTGAGCAATACCGGTGTTAATCAGCGGCGTAATCCCCGTTTCCACGACGCGACGGATATCCAGCCCCAGACATGCCCCTTTGAAATCCCATGACGGGATCTGGAACAGCGGATTGTTGGCAAGATAGATCTCCGCCATCTCTTCCGATGTCTCCAGCGCAGCCCCCATGCCACCCGCGCCAACGAAGCGCGTTACGCCCGGTGCGGCGATCATCGCAGCACCGCCAATCCCCAGCGTTTCCGTGATGGCACTGTCGCCGATATCCGGATTGGCATCAGTCTGGCTATAGCCGGTAAAGAACAGCCCCTGCGGCGTGTTCACCGGCGCGGTAAACCAACGATCGCCTGTGCCGCTCACGCGAATACCGAAATCACGGCCGTTACGCGTCATGGTGGTCACCACAGAACCTGCTTTAATTTCCGCCGCCGCATCCATAACGGCTTTACTGTAGGCCATTGCCAGGTTAAGGAAGAACTGGTCGGTGACGCTCAGGAATTGCAACACCTCAATGATTTCCGCCTTCGGACGCGCCAGTCCGGCAATCACCGGAGAAAGCGTGCGTAGCAGCAGAGAAGAGGCCGCAATATTACGTTGGTGGAACTCATCGCCCATCGTGATAGCCTGCGCCATCAGTGCCGTCAGATCGACGCCGTTTTCCATCTGCGAGAGCGCTTCCTGCAAGACCGGCGCCAGCGTATCGCGCATCCAGCGCAGACGTTTCTGCACGTCATCGCCGTAAGCGCCAAAGCGCATCACTTTGCCGATCCCCTCATTGAGGTTGCAGCAGGCCTGATTGCCGTGGACGATATCACGCACGACCAGCACCGGCATATTGGCGGACGTAATACCGCCCATCGGACCGACCGCGCCAACGTGGTGGCAAGGAATAAACTCGACCTCTCCCTGCTCCAGCATCCGCAGGGCATCTTCCTCCGTGACCGCCCAGCCTTCAAACAGCGATGCGCCAATACAGGCTCCGCGCATTGGGCCAGTCATCTCTCCCCAGGCGATCGGCGGACCAGCGTGCAGTAATTTGCGTCCAGAAGATAATTCGGCCACCGCTTCTTTTGCAGGACGCACGGCAACCCAGTGGGGGCGTGCAGCTTTAATTCGTTCGATAATGGCTTCGTTGGCCTGTGCAATAGATGAATACATATCCGTACCTCTGAACTTAATGTAACTGTTTGAGTAAGCTGGCAAGACGGGCGTTGCCACCGGCAACAGGCGCCCACTGATAATGCACAACCGGCGTACCGCTGCTTTGCAGATCCAGCGCGAAGCTGCGCAATCCGGCGTTGATAACCTGTACGCCCGCAAGAAGCGCGCTATGCGTCGGTGGAATATTGTGATTCTGGTAATGCGTCAGGCTAACGGCGAGCAGTACCGCCTCTTCGAGGTTTTCTACCACGGCAACCCCGGCTTCACGGAGTTTCTCTTCCTGCTCGCTGCGGCCCTGCGGATCGCCCTCGGTTCCGGTCAGAGTGGCAATCACCACCAGCGGCGCAGTGCGTTTGGCGCGCACTTGATCTACCGCCTCAACAACCGCCCCCGCTGGATCGGCGCAGGCGCCATAGCCCAGTACGACATCCAGCAGCAGTACCCCGACATCCGGCAACGCGGCCAGTTTTTCGATTTCAATGCTGCGGGTGGTTGGGTCAATCATCGGATGCGGTCTGCCCAGGGTGTAGCTGTCGTCCCCGAGGTCGACAATACGATGACCACCGGCGTCCAGCATCACGCCCTGGTCGTGGCTTTCACTCACGGGAACCCCCAGCCCCGCTGAGAGCAGCATGGCGGCTTCCGCGGCCAGCG
>NZ_SZWS01000051.1:40438-43892 GCF_005281245.1 Citrobacter sp. wls826 | reverse complement strand
GCCGTAAATCCCTTTGCCTGCCACTTCCGGCTGAGCCCGTCTCTGCTGCGCCACGCGCATCAGCAGCACCGCCAGCCGCGCGGCATCAGAAAGTGAATTCGCCAGCCAGACGTTTCCTTCGCGACTCTGCTCCGGCTTGCTGCCCAGAAACAGCGCGACAACCGGTTTCCCCACCTTTTGCATCGCAGCAATAATGCGGGTTCGCACCTGCGGAGACGGCGGCTTGGAGACAAAAGCCATTACCCGCGTGGCATCATCCGCAGCCAGCATCTCCAGCGCGGTCAATGCGCTGATACCGCCCACGTCAGCGCTCAGGTCACGTCCCCCCAGGCCAATCGCATGGCTAATGCCCTGCTGATGCAGCGCAATCTGCGAGGTAATTTCCTGAATACCGGTGCCTGACGCGCCAATCACGCCAATCCCGCCTTCAGGCAGGACGTTGGCAAAAGCTAATGGGCTTCCGGCAATCATCGCCGTACCGCAGTCTGGCCCCATGACGATCAGCCCGCGCTCGCGTGCCATGGTTTTCAGCTCAACTTCCTGCTCCAGCGGTACGTTATCGGAAAACAACATGACGTTTTTATTGGCCTGCAACCCCTCTCTGGCAACAGATGCGGCATATTCTCCGGCGACGGAGACCAGCAGAAGATTGGCCTGAGGTAATTTCTGGCACGCGCTTTCGAAGCGGCGAGCTTTCACCAGTTGATGTGAACTCCCCGACGCGTTGGCGATCGCGCTTAGCTCTTTCTCCAGTTGCTCACGAATCAAATCCAGGATCTCAGGCTGGTCACCTTCGGTTCTGACCGCCACACAAATATCATTTGGCGTGGCATCGGCAAAGTCGTCGTGCCAGAACCCTGTGGAATCCAGCATCGATTTATTGGCTGGTGTTCCCATCATGACCGAAACCTGATCAACTTCCAGGCGCTCACTGAGTTTTCGGGAAATGATCATCAGGCTGACGGAATCCTGAAAACTTCCCTTTTTAATAAAGGCGTAAATCATTACTACTACCTCTTTATGTGCGTTGTTCTTTTAAAAACAGCATTGCGAATAAACCAATAGCCAGCAGTACGGCTGAAACATAGAAACTGGAAGCCAGGCTTCCGGTCATATCACGTGCAGCCCCGGCAATAATCGGTGCCAGAATGGATGAACTCATGCCAATAAAATTAAATAAGCCAAATGCGGTGCTGTAATTATTTTCATCCACGCTGTCGGCTACCAGGGCAACCAGTACCGGATCCAGCGCCAGTTTACCCACCAGACCATAGACACACAGCGCAGTGATAACACCTGTCATATTCGGCATCCAAATAATTGACAACATGCTGATAATCGCGACCGGCACCAGGAACATAATTAAAGGTTTACGCTTGCCTAATTTGTCAGACAGGCTGGAGAATAGCAGCGCCCCAGGAATGGAAATCCAGGCCACCAGCGAAGAGATAAATCCGGTTTCGCTGCCAGCGATACCCCGTTCACTTTGCAGATAATAGGGAAGCCAGGTCAGGATAACGAAGAAACCGAACAGGCTACAGAACACCATAATATAGGTGATAATTAAATTACGGTTTTTCATCAGATCGCTGAATTTACCCTTTTTAACCGGCGCGCCATCGGCGTCGGCAGTACGTTTCTTCTCTTTCACAAATAGCCAGATAGCCACCCCAACCAGCACGGATGGAACCGCCATCGCATAGAATGGCATCCGCCATGAATATCCCTGATCGTATACCAGCCAGCTTGAGGTCATCAGCCCCAGCGCAATACCAAAAGCCATACCGCTGTTGATGATTGCGCTGCCAAGAGAGCGGTACTTCTTCGGGATCTGCTCAGAGGAAAGACCGTATTGCGGACCATAATAGGTTCCTTCACCCGCCCCCGTCACCACGCGGGCAAACAGCAGGGTGTACCAACTTTTTGCCCAGCCGGTTACCGCGGTGAAAACACCAAAAAGAATAAACCCCGGAACCAGCACCTTTTTCTTACCAATTTTGTCACCCAGAATTCCGGCAGGTACCTGAAGTAATGCGTAAGAAAAATAGAACACAGAATTAAGAATACCCAATTGTGTGCCGCTTAAGCCAAATTCTTTTTCTAATTCGCCCATCACCGGATTGAGCACCGTGCGGTCGGCATACATAAAAATCCATCCCAGCCAGAACAGAAAAACGGTGACCCACCAGGCCGGTATTCCTCTTTTCTTTGTGGCCTCAGCCACTTCATATGAACCAGACATAATTAATCTCCCGGTAATCATTACCGCTGAATACCTCATGTTATCTGACAGGATACGTGAGGTTTGATGTTTTAACTGCGTCTACCATATCGGGGTAAAAATTCATTTCATTTGAACAAAATCACACAAAATCCATTGTTATAAATTCCTGGGAACTGGCCGCAACATTATTAAAAAAAGTCTAATAATCACTTTCAAAGCAATTTAAATAAAGAGACAGAAAACATCATTAATTATCGAGATATTTTTACAGGTATTTGAGTTGTCGACCTTATCACATAATAAAAGCGATAAAACGCTATGTTGACCACGAGATATTTTTCACAATGAGGTCATTAATGAAAAAGAAGATTGTCATTGCGCTTGGCGGCAATGCCTTATTACAGCGCGGAGAAATTTTGAGTGCAGAAAACCAGCAGCGTAGTATTCAGGTATTTGCCGAAATGGCATCCGAATTAGCCCGTGATTATCAACTGGTCATTGTTCATGGCAACGGTCCTCAGGTTGGTCTGCTGGCGCTACAGAACGCGGCTTACAAAGAGTCCCCGGCCTGGCCGCTGGACATTCTGGTTGCGGAAAGTCAGGGGATGATCGGTTTTGCCATTGCCCAGGCGCTGGCGTCATCCACGGGTAACGCGCCCGTGACGACGCTGATGACCCGCGTTGAGGTCGATCCGCAGGATGACGCTTTCTCAACCCCCGGTAAATATATCGGCCCCGTCTACCAGCCGGATCAACAGACAGAGCTGGAAGAACGCTATGGCTGGCAGATGAAAGCGGATGGGCAATATATTCGCCGCGTGGTTCCCTCCCCGACACCGCTAAAAATTCTCGACAGTGATGCCATCTGCACGTTGATGGATGCGGGACACATGGTGATTTGCTGTGGCGGTGGTGGTATTCCGGTCATTGCGCAAGGCGATGGCTATCAGGGAACCGAAGCCGTCATTGATAAGGATTTGACCGCTGCCGTGCTGGCGCAATCCATTAACGCTGACCACCTGCTGATCCTGACGGACGCCGATGCCGTGTATGAAAACTGGGGAACCCCCCAGGCGCGTGCGCTACGACATGTCACACCAGAAGAGCTGGCGCCGTTTGCCGCGCCTGACGGTGCAATGGGCCCGAAAGCGGCGGCGGTGATACAGTTTGTCAAACAGACCGGAAACGCAGCATTTATCGGCGCCCTGAAGGATGCGCCGCAGGTCCTGG
>NZ_SZWS01000051.1:18042-40398 GCF_005281245.1 Citrobacter sp. wls826 | reverse complement strand
GAAAAAGGAACCTGCGTTATGCAGTAAAAAAAATGGCTTCCCAAAGGAAGCCATTTTTACTGTCCGCAGACGGAATTACAGAACGTCAACCGCGTTCAGTTCTTTGAAAGCCTGTTCCAGACGGGTGATCATAGTTGCCTGACCAGCACGCAGCCATACGCGCGGATCGTAGTATTTCTTGTTCGGCTGATCTTCGCCTTTCGGGTTACCCAACTGACCCTGCAAGTAAGCTTCGTTTGCTTTGTAGTAGTTCAGAACGCCTTCCCAGGTAGCCCATTGGGTATCGGTGTCGATGTTCATTTTCACTACGCCGTAGCTTACGGAGTCTTTGATTTCCTGAGCAGTAGAACCGGAACCACCGTGGAAGACGAAGTTCAGGCTGTTATGCGGCAGGTTATGTTTCTTAGAAACATAGTCCTGAGAGTCGCGCAGGATGGTCGGGGTCAGAACTACGTTACCCGGCTTGTAAACGCCGTGTACGTTACCGAAGGACGCTGCGATGGTGAAACGCGGGCTGATTTTGCTCAGCTCGGTGTATGCGTAGTCAACGTCTTCCGGTTGGGTGTACAGTGCAGAAGCATCCATGTGGCTGTTGTCCACGCCGTCTTCTTCACCACCGGTGCAACCCAGTTCGATTTCCAGAGTCATGCCCATTTTGGACATGCGCGCCAGGTATTTGGAGCAGATTTCGATGTTCTCTTCCAGAGACTCTTCAGACAGGTCGATCATGTGAGAAGAGAACAGCGGTTTGCCAGTTGCTGCGAAGTGTTTTTCACCCGCGTCCAGCAGACCGTCGATCCACGGCAGCAGTTTCTTCGCGCAGTGGTCAGTGTGCAGGATAACCGGAACACCATAGTGTTCAGCCATCTGGTGAACGTGATGCGCACCAGAGATAGCACCCAGGATTGCAGCGCCCTGAGGAACGTCAGACTTCACGCCTTTACCCGCGATGAAAGAAGCACCACCGTTGGAGAACTGTACGATTACCGGCGCTTTAACTTTTGCAGCGGTTTCCAGAACGGCGTTGATGGAGTCGGTACCAACGCAGTTAACAGCTGGCAGAGCAAAGTTGTTTTCTTTAGCTACCTGGAAAACTTTCTGTACGTCATCACCAGTGATTACGCCTGGTTTTACGAAATCAAAAATTTTAGACATGTTGCGAGTCCTGTATCTTCGGCCTTGGAAAGGGGGCGCGCTCGACAGCGCGCTAATAATTGGGCAGGTTTCCCTGCCCATCAATGTCTTACTTTTTAGCACGCTCTTCGAGCATGGCTACTGCTGGCAGTACTTTGCCTTCCACGAATTCGAGGAATGCGCCGCCGCCAGTAGAGATGTAGGAGATTTTGTCAGCAATGCCGAACAGGTCGATTGCTGCCAGGGTGTCACCGCCGCCTGCGATAGAGAATGCTTCGCTGTCTGCGATAGCATTAGCAACGATTTCAGTACCTTTGCGGAAGTTCGGGAATTCGAACACGCCAACCGGGCCGTTCCACAGAATGGTTTTCGCATTCTTCAGAATGTCAGCCAGCTGCTGTGCAGAAGCGTCGCCGATATCCAGGATCTGCTCGTCTTCTTTTACATCGCTAACGGATTTAAGCGTAGCCGGTGCAGTTTCAGAGAATTCAGTCGCTACGCGAACGTCAGTCGGGACCGGGATATCGCAAGTCGTCAGCAGACGCTTAGCTTCATCAACCAGGTCAGCTTCGTACAGGGATTTGCCGACGTTGTGGCCTTGAGCAGCAACGAAGGTGTTCGCGATACCACCACCAACGATCAGCTGGTCAGCGATTTTTGACAGAGAGTCCAGAACGGTCAGTTTGGTAGAAACTTTAGAACCACCAACGATAGCCACCATCGGACGAGCAGGTTCTTTCAGCGCTTTACCCAGCGCATCCAGCTCAGCAGCCAGCAGCGGACCAGCGCAAGCTACGTCGGCGAATTTACCGATACCGTGGGTAGAAGCCTGCGCACGGTGAGCGGTACCGAAAGCGTCCATTACGAATACGTCGCACAGCGCAGCGTATTTTTTGGACAGTGCTTCGTCGTCTTTCTTCTCGCCTTTGTTGAAGCGAACGTTTTCCAGAACAACCAGTTCACCGGCAGCGACTTCAACGCCGTCCAGGTAATCTTTTACCAGGCGAACCGGAGCAGACAGTTTGTCTTTCAGGTAGTTAACAACCGGCAGCAGAGAGAATTCTTCGTTGTACTCGCCTTCGGTAGGACGACCCAGGTGGGAAGTTACCATCACTTTAGCACCCTGTTTCAGGGCCAGTTCGATGGTCGGCAGGGAAGCACGGATACGCGCATCGCTGGTTACTTTCCCTTCTTTAACTGGTACGTTCAGGTCCGCACGGATAAAAACGCGTTTACCAGCCAGATCCAGATCGGTCATCTTAATTACAGACATGGTGAATCCTCTCGTTGATTCATAAAGTTTTGTCGACGCTCAAGCGTCGAGCCTGAAACCAATAGCAGCCATCGCTAACGTTGTGTCGAGCATACGGTTAGCAAAGCCCCATTCATTATCACACCAGACCAGCGTTTTGATCAGGTGAGCGCCACTCACGCGCGTTTGCGTACCATCAACGATGGCGCTGTGCGGGTCGTGGTTAAAATCTACAGAGACCAACGGTAATTCCGTATAGTCAACTATACCATGAAATGCACCTTGTGCTGCTTTTTGCAGCAACTGGTTGACTTCACTGGCTTTTACTGGTTTTTTCACCGTCACGCTTAAGTCGATCGCCGTCACATTTATGGTCGGTACACGCACCGCAATCGCTTCAAAACGATCGTTAAACTGCGGGAAAATTCGCGTGATGCCCGCCGCCAGTTTGGTATCAACCGGAATAATAGACTGGCTGGCCGCTCGCGTGCGACGCAGGTCAGGATGATAGGCATCAATAACCTGCTGATCGTGCATCGCGGAGTGGATCGTGGTGACGGTACCAGACTCAATGCCGTAAGCATCATCCAGCAATTTAATGACGGGTATTATGCAATTCGTGGTGCAGGAGGCGTTGGAAACGATCCGGTGTTCAGCGCGCAGCTGATCCTGATTAACGCCATACACAACGGTTGCGTCGATGTCGTGACTACCAGGATGTGAAAAGAGCACTTTTTTTGCACCAGCGGCAATATGCGCCTCGCCGTGTTCGCGGTTGCCGAAAACCCCCGTACAGTCCAGCACAACGTCGACACTCAGTTCGCGCCAGGGAAGCGCATCGAGCGTTCGCTCATGCAGAATGCGGATCGCGTCATCGCCAACGATGAGCTGGTCACGTTCCTGACGAACATCCCAGACAAAACGTCCATGGCTGGTGTCATATTTCAACAAATGCGCCATGCCTGCAGCATCCGCCAGTTCGTTGATTGCCACCACGGTGATTTCCGCCCGACGCCCGGATTCATACAAAGCACGAACCACGTTGCGTCCGATGCGACCGAAACCATTAATCGCTACGCGTACGGTCATAGGTCTCCTGCAAGGATTTCTCAGAAACGATGTGGCAGACAGAGTAATGCAGCAAATCGCTCAGGGAAACCTTACCTGTCGCAAACTGCGACTAATTGGTTAATTGTCGAACATTTAATCGACTGAAACGCTTCAGCTAGAATAAGCGAAACGAGGAATAAAAGGAATGATTGTCCAGCCAAAGAAAACAGTTATCTGACATACATCACATTTTTCCCGCTGAGACCGGGGGAAATTATTCCAGTAAACCGTAATAATCATTACGGCTTAACAGGAATAATTGGCCTTCACGCAATCCGATATTCACCAGATTCCAGCATCTCCAGCGTCAGGTCACCAGGCAGACTCGCTTCCAGTACCCGACGAACATTCGGTCCGTCGGTACGCTCATAAAACGCTTCAGCGTCAGCTTGTGATAGTCCGCCCGCCAGTTTACGGCCTACCAGTCGTGTACGGAGCGCGTTGGCAGGTGCACGAATAAACAGCGAGTAATCACAAAACTCAGCTAACGCCCGCCACCTTCCATCATCGCGTAATAACCAGTTTCCTTCCACAATCACAATCGGCGCGGTCACTGTTATGGCCGCTTCTACCGGATCGTGTTTTTGCCGGTCGTACTGTGGCCAGGTGCCTTCCCCTTCCCTTATCAGACGTAGATTCTGCGCAAGCTTATCCACATCAAAGGTTTCCGGCGCACCTTTGTATGCTCGCAGGTTATGAGCATCCAGCCAGGTGTTGTAGTGATGGAAGCCATCCATCGGCAGCGTCTGGATCTCCGGCAGGCCAGGATCCTGACGGGAGAGATATTCCCAGAAGGTGGTCAGCGTCGATTTACCCGTACCAGGCGGTGCGCTGAGAAAAACGATCGTTCGTCGCTGCGGGTGAGTGGCGTGTATTTTTGCCAGTTGTTGTAATAACGGTTTGTGGACGTTCTCTATCTCATCATCACGGTAATGTGCTTCAACCTGTAGCCCATTCACCGTTAGTTTGATTTTCACGGCGTTAATTCCTTTAAAATCGCCGTCACTGCCAGTGTCATTGCCGTCTTGACCATTGCGCTAAAGCGCACTTCGGACCACGCAGCAAAGTCGGCAAATTTCATCGACTCCAGCGCACCGTAGAGCGTTGCGTTACGGGTGATACTGTTCACGTTGCTGACAAAATCCCAGGTAATGTCATCGGCAAAATCGGGGATATTATCCTGCTCGTTCAGGTACTGATAAAACTGAGAGAAATGGGTGATGTCGGCATAAAGCCATTTATCCATTTTTCCCAACGCATAAATCAGACGTAACGCAACGTCGATATCGTCAAGCGGTCCACTCTGGGCGAGTAACGGCTTCACTGCATATTCCACGATCTCTTCATCGTTATTAACGAACAGCGACGGTAAAAAGCGCTTAATGCCCTGGAGCAAAATGTTATGTGCCGTCGTCATAAACGAGAGTAAATTATTTTGAGCATCCAGTTGCTCAAGCACATCGTCTTCTGTCAGCGTCGTCATTCGTTTCTCGATAAATCACCATGAATGCAGAGAGTCTATTATATTACACGTTCGATCCGCGCCGCCGATCAGTAAAGTTTGCGTGCGCACACCATTCGCAACCTGTTGGATCCCTTTCACAAGATCGCCACCCGTGACTCCTGTCGCGCTGAAGAGGATCTTATTTCCCCCTACCAGTTCGTCCAGCGCGTAGATCCGGTTGATCTCAACGCCCATTTCCGCGCAGCGCTGATGTTCCTGTGCCGCAATCAGACGATTATCTGCGTTATTTCCTTTCGCTTCGCAAAAATCAATCAGTTCAGCCTGCATATCACCCCCCAGCGCTTTAACCGCACAGGCTGAAATAACCCCTTCAGGCGCGCCGCCAATGGTATACATCAGATCATAAGGATTCTCCTGCATACAGGCCAGCACGCTGGCGGCCACGTCGCCGTCGGACAGAGCAAAGACCTTGACGCCAAGCCGTGTCGCCTCGGCAATCGCTGGTTGAAGGCGCGGCTTATCCAGCGTCACCATCCGCAGTCGCTCCAGCGGTTTACCCAACGCCTCTGCCACATTACGCAGATTATCTGCCAACGGCAGCGCCAGATTAATCGCCCCTTTCGCAAACCGATTAACAACCAGTTTTTTCATGTACATATCAGGAGCGTGTAACAAACTGCCGCGAGGGGCAAACGCCATGACGGCCAGCGCATTGCTTTGCCCCATAGCCACCATTCGGGTTCCTTCGATAGGATCAACGGCGATATCTACCTCAGGTCCGGTGCCGGTTCCCACTTCCTCACCAATCCACAGCATCGGGGCTTGATCAATCTCCCCTTCGCCAATAACGATGCGTCCGCGAATGGCAATACTGTTCAATGCTTCCCGCATTGCCGTCACAGCCAGACCATCAATCTTGTTTTTATCGCCGCACCCGGTTTGCGGCCAGGCTGCCAGTGCAGCCTGCTCCGTGATACGAAATAGCGGCCATGCCAGCGACATCATATCGCCGCCTCCCCGATATCAACGCCAAAGTGTGCCAAAAGGTATTTTTCTGCCTTTTCATTCCAGATACCGTGCGTCTCCTCCACCAGTAGCGCCAGTTCTTTGAATAATGGGTCAGTTTTCCCTTTCTCGGCAAAATCAGCAATGGCGGTTAGTGGCATGGTAACGCCGTTATATATCAGCTTCTTACCGCCGGGGATCGCCGGTAAATTCAATACAGTTTCCGGAACGGCATCAAGACCGCCAATGTGCGTCACCATAAACGACGGTTGCAGTTGGCCAGTTGCACTGAGCGCAATGGCCTCTTTCATATCATCAGTTGAACCACCGGATGTCCCGACAACGTGAGTGCTGTTGTAGTGCACGTTATAAAAATTAAACGGCACTTTGAAGTTACTGTCCGTAGGGCCGGCAAAAAAATTCAGGCAACCATCTTCCGCGAGTAAATCATCAGCCATCTCAACAACTGCAGGCACTGCCGCATACACAAAGACATCATCAAAACCTGCGTCATGAGTTAACGCTCGCAGCATCGCTGTCGGAGAATCCATGCCAGTAGTATTCACATAGATGAGCTCAATCCCCTTTTCTGCCGCCAGCTCAACGGGCAACAGTTTTTTAGCCTGAGCCAGTCGTGCTTCATCAATGTCGACCACCACCACGCGCGACGGCTGAATATTCCCGTTAATGGCATAATCTATTGCACCAATACCCATCGGCCCGGCGCAGGCCAGAAGCGCAATGTTCCCCCCTGGCTTAATCCCCATGCGATGCTCATAAACGTAAGGAGTGGTATGAAAATTCGCGTTATACGCGCCAATAATGCAGCACATCGGTTCTGCCAATGAGGCGGCGGCAAAATAAGAGCCGTGGTAAGGCAAAACGCATCCCAGGTTAATCGCCACTTCCGGGATAATCATATATGTCGCATTGCCGCCAAAATATTCATAGCTGTATCCTGCTGAATATCCACTTGGCAATCCCATCGCGGGTTGCAACACAAAACGCTGACCTTTCTTATATTTATCCGTCAGGTTTTTTCCCACCTCAACAATAATACCTGCACATTCATGTCCGGTAATAACCGGATGATTTTCCAGATCGTCCGGTACGCGTTTATGATCGCTCCCCAATGCTGCTGCTTTCCAGGTGGACAAACAAACGCTATCGGATATTACGCTTACTAACAATTCATTATCTGTAATTGCAGGCAGTTCAAATTCGCGGATACGAATATCCTGCTTGCCATATATGGCAGCAACTTTCGTTTTCATATTCACTCCAAAAATAGAAGAAGGCTAGTTCGCAGTAATGCGTTTAAATAAATCATCCAACAATGGGTCACCAATATAGTTCTTAATCAGCACTAATGGCTTTTCACTTACACGTTTAACACGACCTTCAAGACTGGCATGGGTGACAATAATATCGGCATCTTGCGGAACGTTTTCGATAGCATAATGCGTCACAGTAATATTCAATCCCGCTTTCTCCAGACGCTTACGAAACGTGGTTGCCCCCATAGCACTGGAACCCATTCCTGCATCACAGACAAAAGCGACGCGTTTAATGTTTTTATAAGAGAATTTCCCTTCCTGCTTCATCGCTTTGACGGCTCTGGCTGATTCAGCAAAGTCATCTTCACTTTCTGTTTCAACGTTCTTTTCCATTTTCAGGATGACAGAGGTAATAACAAAAGTAACAACGGTTCCCGCGGTAACTCCTGCAATGGTCGCGAGGAAAGAACCTTTCGGCGTTAATGCCAGATAGGCAAATATGGATCCTGGGCTTGGCCCCGCAACTAACCCACCGTCCAGCAGGTGGAATACCCACGTCCCGGTCATTCCCCCGGCAATCATCGCGATCAGGGTCAGAGGCTTCATCAGCACATACGGGAAATACAGTTCATGAATACCACCGAGGAAGTGGATAATCATGGCGCCTGGTGCAGACTTTTTACTCATTCCTTTACCAAAGATAGCAAAGCCGAGTAACAAACCTAATCCCGGCCCTGGGTTAGATGCCACCATGAAGAAAATTGATTTTCCCGTTTCAGAAGCTTGCTGCATCCCCAACGGATAATACACCCCCTGATCGATAGCATTGTTCAGAAAGAGGATTTTTGCCGGCTCATTGATTACGGATAGCAACGGCAGATAGCCCGCATGAACCAACGCTTCAATACACTCCTTCACAAAATTATTGGCAATGAGAACCGCCGGGCCGATAACTTCAAACCCCAGCAAGCATAAAAGCATTCCCGCAATACCAAGAGAGAAATTATTGATAACCATCTCGAAGCCTGCAGGAATGCGTTTTTCCAGCAGACGGTCGATATGCTTAATCACCCAACCGCCAAGCGGCCCCATTACCATTGCGCCAAGGAACATCGGGATATCCGCGCCCACAATAACGCCAATAGAACCAATGCCCCCCATCACCGCACCGCGTTTCCCGCCAACCAGATGTCCCCCAGTGGAGCCAATCATGACGGGCAGTAAATAGGTAATCATCGGACCGACAATTTTGGCGAAATGCTCATTCGGCATCCAACCAGTAGGAATAAATAATGCGGTAATAAAACCCCAGGCAATAAATGCGCCGATGTTGGGAATGACCATTGCAGTCAAAAACCCACCAAAAGCCTGGACTTTGGCACGAGCAGACTTGTTTTCCATAATAATGTCCTGAAAGGAAACCGTTAATTATGCTTGAGCGATAATATCCGCCAATTGTTTTTCTGATTTAGCCGCTAACAAAGCGGTTAGTGCTTCCTCTTCACATAATAATTCGCTTAAGGCCTGAATAGCGCCAATGTGTGAATCAGCATTAGCCGCCGACAATCCGATTAATAATCTGATACCTTCATCATCTTCGGCAAATTTCACTTCCTGTTTGAGAAGCGTTAATGACATACCGGTTTTTAACGCGCCACACTCCGGTCGAGCGTGCGGCATGGCGACGCCTGGCGCTAAAATATAATAAGGACCATTGTTAATCGTTGAGTCTTTAATGGCCTGAATATAATCTGAATTGACATAATGATTGGCAAGTAAGGATGACATAGAAAAGTCAATTGCCTCCTGCCAGTTCTTTGCTGAATTTTTTATTGAGATAGATGATTCGGGAAAGTAATCAATCAGCCGCATACATTTTCCTTATTTTATTTTTAGGGTACGAGTTAGCGTTAAAAATAAAATACGCGCACGGCGAAATGAAATCAATCGAGGAGAAAACTACATACAGCGCAGAATGTTTTTTGGTGATGTCTTTAAAAACAATGGATTGAGAAAAGAAATATAAAAATCAACAGTAATAATGTGATTCAAGCTGCAAATATAAAACATCGCTAAATATCATATTTGTGATGCAAATCTACATTTTCGGGTTGCGCACGATCAAATAAATTTACTTACTTTAAAAAAACGGGCCGCATAAGCGACCCGTTTTCACCTGTAATCAAAATTACAGCAGTTCTTTTGCTTTCGCGACAACGTTGTCGACAGTGAAGCCAAACTCTTCAAACAGCAGCTCAGCCGGTGCAGACTCACCAAAGGTTGTCATACCAACGATAGCGCCGTTCAGGCCCACGTATTTGAACCAGTAGTCTGCGATACCCGCTTCCACTGCAACACGTGCGGAAACAGCTTTCGGCAGTACAGACTCGCGATAAGCGGCATCCTGTTTGTCGAACGCGTCGGTAGACGGCATGGAAACCACGCGCGCTTTAACGCCTTCAGCGGTCAGTTTGTCCCAGGCAGCCACAGCCAGCTCAACTTCAGAACCGGTAGCGATGAAGATCAGTTCCGGCTGACCGGCGCAATCTTTCAGCACGTAACCACCGCGCGCGATGTTCGCCAGCTGCTCTTCGGTACGTTCCTGCTGTGCCAGGTTCTGGCGGGAGAGGATCAGCGCGGTCGGACCGTCCTGACGCTCTACACCGTATTTCCATGCAACGGCAGATTCAACCTGGTCACACGGACGCCAGGTGCTCATGTTCGGGGTCACACGCAGCGAAGCTACCTGCTCTACCGGCTGGTGAGTCGGGCCATCTTCGCCCAGACCGATGGAGTCGTGGGTATAGACCATCACCTGACGCTGTTTCATCAGCGCAGCCATACGCACCGCGTTACGGGCATATTCCACAAACATCAGGAAGGTGGAGGTGTACGGCAGGAAGCCACCGTGCAGAGAGATACCGTTAGCGATAGCGGTCATACCGAATTCACGTACACCGTAATGGATGTAGTTACCGGCAGTATCTTCATTGATAGCTTTAGAACCAGACCACAGAGTCAGGTTACTTGGTGCCAGGTCAGCGGAGCCGCCGAGGAATTCAGGCAGCAGAGGACCAAACGCTTCAATCGCGTTCTGAGACGCTTTACGGCTGGCGATTTTCGCCGGGTTAGCCTGCAGCTTAGCGATGAACTCGTTCGCTTTTGCGTCGAAGTCAGACGGCATTTCACCTTTCATACGACGGGTGAATTCAGCGGCTTCCTGCGGGAAGGCTTTCGCATAAGCAGCGAACTTCTCGTTCCATGCAGCTTCTTTTGCCTGGCCTGCTTCTTTCGCATCCCACTGCGCGTAGATTTCAGACGGAATTTCAAACGGCGCGTATTTCCAGCCCAGCTGTTCGCGGGTCAGTGCGATTTCTGCATCACCCAGCGGCGCACCGTGAGAGTCGTGGGTACCAGCTTTATTCGGGGAACCGAAACCGATGATGGTTTTGCACATCAGCAGGGACGGTTTGTCGGTCACAGCGCGAGCTTCTTCAACTGCGCGCTTAATCGCGTCAGCATCGTGACCATCAACGCCACGAACCACGTGCCAGCCGTAAGCTTCGAAACGCTTAGCGGTGTCATCGGTGAACCAGCCTTCAACGTGGCCATCGATAGAGATGCCGTTGTCATCGTAGAACGCTACCAGTTTACCCAGCTTCAGCGTACCGGCCAGGGAACATACCTCGTGAGAGATACCTTCCATCATGCAGCCGTCGCCCATGAAAGCATAGGTGAAGTGGTCAACGATGTCGTGACCAGGACGGTTAAACTGCGCCGCCAGCGTTTTTTCGGCGATAGCCATACCCACAGCATTCGCAATGCCCTGACCCAGAGGACCGGTAGTGGTTTCAACACCCGCGGTGTAACCCACTTCCGGGTGACCCGGCGTTTTGGAATGCAACTGACGGAAGTTCTGCAGCTCGGACATCGGCAGATCGTAGCCGGTGAGGTGCAGCAGGCTGTAAATCAGCATGGAGCCGTGGCCGTTGGACAGCACGAAGCGGTCACGGTCAGCCCAGGACGGGTTAGTCGGGTTGTGGTTCAGGAAATCACGCCACAGGACTTCGGCAATGTCAGCCATACCCATCGGGGCACCCGGGTGACCGGATTTGGCTTTCTGTACTGCGTCCATGCTCAGCGCACGAATAGCATTGGCAAGCTCTTTACGTGAGGACATTTTGACTCCAGATCGGATAATGAAGGCTGAGCCCTTAACGACTTGACGACAGCGCGTTTTGGGCTACGCCGGAAAAAAGTGCCAACAATGTAACCCAAGCCGCGTGTCATGTACATGGAGCATCCTTTTACCGCTTCAGAAATCTCTGGATCATGCGCGCAAGTTGCGCAATCTTCTCGCCCGCTGAATGTTCTTTTCTTTATACTTAGGCCGAGCGTCGGTTTACCTGCAAACGACGCATTTTTTAGAATAATCCTGACTTTGTGCGGAAGAGAAAAAATGAAAATTCGCGCTTTACTGCTTGCTACGAGCATGGCGGCGGCATTGACCGGCTGCCAGAACATGGACTCAAACGGACTGCTTTCTTCTGGCGCAGAGGCTTTTCAGGCCTATAGTCTGAGCGATACTCAGGTAAAAGCGCTGAGCGATCAGGCCTGTAAAGATATGGACAGCAAGGCTACTATCGCCCCTGCCAGCAGCGAGTACGCAACGCGTCTTGGCAAAATCGCCGCCGCGCTTGGCGACAACATTAACGGCCAGCCGGTGAACTACAAAGTCTATATGGCGAAAGATGTGAATGCCTTTGCCATGGCGAACGGTTGTATCCGCGTGTACAGCGGCCTGATGGATATGATGACCGATAACGAAGTCGAAGCGGTGATCGGCCACGAAATGGGCCACGTCGCGCTGGGTCATGTGAAAAAAGGCATGCAGGTCGCGCTGGGCACTAACGCCGTACGTGCAGCAGCGGCTTCCGCTGGCGGCATTGTCGGCAGCCTGTCGCAGTCGCAATTGGGCGATCTTGGCGAGAAACTGGTGAACTCGCAGTTCTCCCAGCGTCAGGAATCCGAAGCAGATGATTACTCGTATGATTTGTTGCGCAAACGTGGGATCAATCCGGCAGGACTGGCCACCAGCTTTGAGAAACTGGCTAAACTGGAAGCAGGACGCCAAAGCTCAATGTTTGACGATCACCCGGCATCTGCAGAACGTGCGCAACACATTCGCGATCGCATGAGCGCAGACGGGATAAAATAATCCTCGAACAGTGCCGGATGGCGGCGTGAGCGCCTTATCCGGCCTACAAATTCAGCAATAATGTAGGCCGGACTAGCGTCAGCGACATCCGGCAAAATAGTCCGAAACCCGTTATTCGCCTTTCTTCGCCGCCTGGATATACAGCATTTCCAGTGCCAGCGTAGCCGCCGCCAGCGCGGTGATCTCTGACTGATCGTAGGCCGGAGCCACTTCCACCACATCCATCCCGACGATATTCAGATCTTTCAGACCACGTACCAGCTTGATCGCGCGATCGGAAGTCAGACCGCCAATCACGGGCGTACCGGTTCCTGGAGCAAACGCCGGATCGAGGCAGTCGATATCAAAGGTCAGATACACCGGCATATCACCAACAATCTGCTTAACCTGGGCGATGATGTCATCTACGCCGCGATCGTTCACCTGGCAAGCATCCAGCACGGTAAAGCCGTTATCTTTGTCGAACTCTGTACGAATACCGATCTGCACAGAGTGATTCGGATCGATCAGACCTTCGTTCGGCGCAGTGTAGAACATGGTACCGTGGTCGAATTCACAGCCGTTAGCGTAGGTGTCGGTGTGGGCATCAAAGTGCACCAGCGCCATTTTACCAAAGTGTTTAGCGTGCGCGCGCAGGAGCGGCAGCGTGACGAAGTGGTCACCGCCGAAAGAGAGCATGCGCTTACCAGCAGAAAGCAACTTCTCAGCATGCGCCTGCAGTTTTTCACTCATTTCACGGGCATCACCGAACGCATAAACCAGATCGCCGCAGTCCACCACGTTCAGGCGCTCGCGCATATCGAAGTCCCACGGGAAGCGATTGTGTTCCCACGCCAGGTTAGTGGAAACCTGACGGATCGCAGCCGGACCATGACGACCGCCCGCGCGGCCAGACGTTGCCATATCAAACGGTACGCCGGTGATCACCCAATCGGCGTCGCTGTCGTACGGCATGAAGTTCATCGGCAGACGCAAAAAACCAAAGGCGTTAGAAACCAGGGAGTTGTCGTATTGATGACCTAAGGTGCTCATGTACTGACCTCTTTTAAAATCGGTGAAAAAAAATCCCCTCCGCGTCGTTAAGCCCGACGAGGAAGGGATTGATTTACGTGACTACTTGTATAGGCGAATTATCGCCGTTAATTTGCTCAGGTTCAAGCGAACCCCAACAGCATTACTCGTCTTCGAGATAGGTATATCCGTACAGTCCTGCCTCAAACTCTTCGAGGAACTGCTGCTGCAACTCGGTATCCAGATCGGTGTTTTTCACCTGGTCACGGAACTGAGTTAGCAGGGTGTTCGGATCCAACTGCACGTATTGCAGCATATCCGCCACGGTATCCCCTTCGTCAGACAGCTCAACTTCCACGCTGCCGTCAGGGAAGACGAACACGTCAACCGCTTCGGTATCACCGAACAGGTTGTGCATGTTGCCAAGGATCTCCTGGTACGCCCCCACCATAAAGAAGCCCAGCATCGGCGGGTTCTCAGGGTCGTATTCCGGCATCGGCATGGTGGTCGCAATGCCGTCACCATCAACATAGTGGTCGATAGCGCCATCAGAGTCACAAGTGATATCCAGCAGCACCGCACGGCGCTCAGGAGCCTTGTTCAGCCCTTCCAGCGGCATCACCGGGAACAGCTGATCGATCCCCCACGCATCCGGCATCGACTGGAACAGCGAGAAGTTGACGTAAATCTTATCCGCCATACGCTCCTGCAACTCGTCGATAATCGGACGGTGCGCGCGGTTGCTCGGGTCGAGTTGTTTTTGCACATCGTGACACATGTTCAGATAGAGCTGTTCTGCCCACGCGCGTTCCTGCAGGCTAAAGGTGCCTGAAGAGTACCCAACGTGAATATCGTGCAGATCCATCTGGCTGTCGTGCAGCCATTCACGCAGCGAACGACGGGTTCCCGGCTCATGCATCTCTTGCCAGGTTTCCCACATGCTTTGCAGGGCACGCGGCGCATCGTCAGCCGGAGGCGTTGCTTCGGTATGCTCGCTACGCTCAACGCCGATAATGTTAGACACCAGCACGGTATGATGCGCGGTAACAGCGCGACCGGATTCGGTAATTACCGTCGGGTGCGGCAGACCGTGCTCTTCACAGGCGTCGCCAATGGCCCAGATGATGTTGTTCGCGTATTCGTTCAGGCCGTAGTTTACGGAGCAGTCAGACTGCGAACGGGTACCTTCGTAGTCCACGCCCAGGCCACCGCCCACGTCGAAGCACTGGATATTTACGCCAAGCTTGTGCAGCTCAACGTAGAAACGCGCCGACTCACGTACGCCAGTGGCAATATCACGAATGTTCGCCATCTGTGAGCCGAGGTGGAAGTGCAGCAACTGAATACTGTCCAGACGACCGCGCTCGCGCAGCATTTCTACCAGTTGCAGCACCTGGTTTGCCGCCAGGCCGAATTTCGATTTCTCTCCGCCGGAGGACTGCCATTTGCCGGACCCTTGCGACGCCAGACGCGCACGCACGCCCAGACGCGGAACAACATTCAGTCGTTCAGCTTCATCCAGCACGATAGCGATTTCAGACATCTTCTCGATGACCAGATAGATCTTATGGCCCATCTTTTCGCCAATTAGCGCCAGGCGGATGTATTCGCGGTCTTTATAGCCGTTACACACGATCACGCTGCGGGTCATTCCGGCATGAGCCAGAACGGCCATCAGTTCAGCTTTAGAACCGGCTTCCAGCCCCAGCGGTTCGCCGGAGTGGATCAGCGATTCAATCACGCGACGGTGCTGGTTAACCTTGATCGGGTAAACGAGGAAATAGTCACCGTTGTAGCCGTAAGACTCACGGGCGCGCTTAAACGCGGCGTTAATCGAACGCAGACGGTGTTGCAGGATCTGCGGGAAGCAGAACAATGCAGGCAAACGCTGGCCCTGCGCTTCACGGGCTTTCACCAACTCAGCAAGGTCAACGCGCGCTTCTGGTACGTCGGGATCCGGGCACACGCTGATGTGGCCCAGTTCATTGACGTCATAGTAGTTATTACCCCACCAGGCAATATTGTAAGTACGCAGCATCTTGCTGGCTTCCTGGGAACTCATTGCAACCTCCTGCATGGAGCGTAGTACACCGTGTTCGCCTGCTGACGAAGGCGAACCCAAAGAAATGTCGTCAGACATAGCGAACCTCAAATTTTATTAACAAGTGTAAAACAGTTGACTACTATCGCAATCCGAAGACGCGATAACAACCCAAATACAGGCAGAATTTCCAGCAGATAGTGCTGACGCTCCGACTGTGCGACCGGTTTCTTTTTCATATCAATGTAAACACGTAACCGAACTTAATGCTGACGGTTCGGCGAAACCACGAGAAAACTCTTGTTTACCAAGAGCGCCCTTGTTCAGTTCTTAGTGACCGTTGCCAGCCCTGGAGTCCTGAGAAGCGCCGAGATGGGTATAACATCGGCAGGTATGCAAGATGCAGATTGCGGGGGACATATGTACACCAGAGCGGTGCGACAGATTCAGCAGAATACAACGGTTCATTATCTCGTATCACCTCCACGGTTGCTCCTGACGGAACGAACCCACAAGCCAAAGCTAAAGTTTTAACCCGGCTGGAAGTGGCAACACGATGAAAACGTCGTGTGCTTTTTTGTCTATCCTCAATAAATCGAGTTGCGGGAAGGCGGCAACGCAGTGAATCCCCGGGCGCTTACAGGAGTAAGTGACTGGGCGAGTATTGCCAACGCACATGCAACTTGAAGTATGACGGATATGAGCCGCGCGCCGCGTTTTATACCGACAACAGTACGAAAAAGCAAAAGATAAATACGCGCATTGCCAGCACCGTCAGGAAAAATTTCCAGTTACATTTTCAGTACAATGCGAGCTCAATCAAAAAAAGCTGGAAATCAGGCGCAGAACCGACTTAAAATAGCCGTCCAGATGTTAATCCATCTATACCGATTAACACTCAGACTGCCAGTGTCCGTCATCTGCAGACTCATGGTAGAATCTTCTACACATGGCTATTCCACTCGACAGTTTGAGCTAACTACATTCTCCTTAGGTGAAATTAAATATGGCAAAACACCTTTTTACGTCCGAGTCCGTATCAGAAGGGCATCCTGACAAAATCGCTGACCAAATCTCTGATGCCGTGCTGGATGCAATCCTGGAGCAGGATCCGAAAGCACGCGTTGCCTGCGAAACCTACGTCAAAACCGGCATGGTTTTAGTTGGCGGTGAGATCACCACCAGCGCATGGGTTGATATCGAAGAGATCACCCGTAACACGGTTCGCGAAATTGGCTATGTGCATTCCGACATGGGCTTTGATGCCAACTCTTGTGCGGTACTGAGCGCGATTGGTAAACAGTCTCCGGACATCAACCAGGGTGTTGACCGTGCGGATCCGCTGGAACAGGGCGCAGGCGACCAGGGTCTGATGTTTGGTTATGCAACCAACGAAACCGACGTGCTGATGCCAGCCCCGATTACCTATGCTCACCGTCTGGTGCAGCGTCAGGCTGAAGTGCGTAAAAACGGCACCTTATCCTGGCTGCGCCCGGATGCAAAAAGCCAGGTAACCTTCCAGTATGACGACGGTAAAATTGTCGGTATTGATGCGGTTGTTCTGTCGACTCAGCACTCTGAAGATATCGATCAGAAATCGCTGCAAGAAGCCGTTATGGAAGAGATCATCAAGCCGGTACTGCCGACTGAATGGCTGACAGCTTCAACCAAGTTCTTCATCAACCCAACCGGTCGTTTCGTTATCGGTGGTCCAATGGGTGACTGCGGTCTGACGGGTCGTAAAATCATCGTTGATACCTACGGCGGCATGGCCCGTCACGGCGGCGGCGCATTTTCTGGTAAGGATCCGTCTAAAGTTGACCGTTCCGCAGCTTATGCAGCCCGCTACGTAGCGAAAAACATCGTTGCCGCTGGCCTGGCTGACCGTTGTGAGATTCAGGTTTCCTACGCAATCGGCGTGGCTGAACCGACCTCTATCATGGTGGAAACGTTCGGTACTGAAAAAGTGCCTTCAGAACAGCTGACCCTGCTGGTGCGTGAGTTCTTCGACCTGCGCCCGTATGGCCTGATTCAGATGCTGGATCTGCTGCACCCGATTTACAAAGAAACCGCCGCTTACGGTCACTTTGGTCGCGAACATTTCCCATGGGAAAAAACCGACAAAGCCGCCCTGCTGCGTGAAGCTGCCGGTCTGAAGTAATTCCCCGACGGCTCAATGCTTATGAAGACCAGCCTCGTGCTGGTCTTTTTTTATGTCATTTGCTCTCCCATCCCCCATCGCTATAACCACGCTAATTTCATTTGCTTCAATAACAAATGAAAGCGATTACATAGCACGGTATTTCTATCCACCTTGAATTCACATCTCTTCGTTACCAGCATTGCATCACTGTTACATCATATTTCAGCATTGTCTTAAAATCAGCCAATCAACTTTATTCTATAATAATAAATAATGTTAACTTTCAACTCATTAAACAATAATCCACATGAATGCCAGTGTAACCGATTACACTAATGTGATGTGATTCGCATTTTTTTACCCCGTACTCACCTACCCTTAACATCAACAAAACTAGCTACCCAACGGAGGGCATCATGCCTGACAATAAAAAAACGGGGCATTCCAACAAAGCCATGACATTTTTTGTCTGCTTCCTGGCAGCCCTGGCTGGATTACTTTTTGGCCTGGATATCGGTGTTATTGCCGGTGCTTTACCATTCATCACCGACGAGTTCCAAATTACCCCACACACTCAGGAATGGGTGGTGAGTTCCATGATGTTTGGTGCGGCAGTGGGCGCCGTCGGCAGCGGTTGGCTCTCCTTCAAACTGGGGCGTAAAAAAAGCCTGATGATCGGCGCAATCCTGTTTGTTGCCGGTTCGCTGTTCTCCGCCGCAGCGCCAAACGTTGAAGTGCTGCTGGTTTCCCGCGTGCTGCTCGGCCTGGCAGTCGGCGTTGCGTCTTATACCGCACCGTTGTACTTGTCCGAAATCGCCCCGGAAAAAATTCGCGGCAGCATGATTTCTATGTATCAGTTAATGATCACTATCGGTATTTTAGGTGCGTATCTTTCCGATACGGCGTTTAGCTACAGCGGCGCATGGCGCTGGATGCTGGGCGTGATCATCATCCCTGCCCTGTTACTGCTGGTTGGCGTCATCTTCCTGCCGGACAGCCCGCGTTGGTTTGCGGCTAAACGTCGTTTTGTCGATGCCGAACGCGTTCTGTTGCGTCTGCGTGACACCAGCGCTGAAGCCAAACGCGAGCTGGATGAAATTCGTGAAAGCCTGCAAGTGAAGCAGAGCGGCTGGGCGCTGTTTAAAGAAAACAGCAACTTCCGCCGCGCGGTATTCCTTGGCGTCCTGTTACAGGTGATGCAGCAGTTCACCGGGATGAACGTCATTATGTATTACGCGCCAAAAATCTTTGAGCTGGCGGGTTACACCAACACCACCGAACAGATGTGGGGGACCGTTATTGTCGGTCTGACCAACGTGCTGGCAACCTTTATCGCCATTGGCCTGGTTGACCGCTGGGGCCGAAAACCTACGCTGATCCTCGGCTTTATCGTCATGGCCGTCGGTATGGGCGTGCTGGGTACAATGATGCACGTGGGTATTCACTCGCCAGCCGCACAATACTTCGCTGTCCTGATGCTGCTAATGTTTATCGTTGGCTTTGCGATGAGCGCCGGTCCGCTGATTTGGGTACTGTGCTCTGAAATCCAGCCGCTGAAAGGTCGCGATTTCGGCATCACCTGCTCTACCGCAACTAACTGGATTGCCAACATGATTGTCGGCGCAACCTTCCTGACGATGCTGAACTCGCTGGGCAGCGCCAACACCTTCTGGGTCTACGGTGGCCTGAACGTACTGTTCATCTTCCTGACCCTGTGGCTGATCCCTGAAACTAAAAACGTCTCTCTGG
Source organism: Citrobacter sp. wls826 (assembly GCF_005281245.1). NCBI lineage: Bacteria > Pseudomonadati > Pseudomonadota > Gammaproteobacteria > Enterobacterales > Enterobacteriaceae > Citrobacter > Citrobacter sp. wls826. Next base: position 20,993 of record NZ_SZWS01000051.1, on the reverse strand, counting down.
AACACATTGAACGTAACCTGATGAAAGGTCGTAAACTGCGCGAAATTGGCGCACACGACTAATCTCGTTAGGCTTCCTCCCCCGTGGGAGGGAGCCTTCCTCTTGCAGTCCCTTCCCTGTCGCACTATCCTCTGGCGTTATGAAAACCTCCCGTCTCCCGATCGCCATCCAGCAAGCCGTTATGCGCAGCCTGCGGGAAAAACTCGCTCAGGCCAATCTCAAGCTCGAACGCCAATACCCGGAACCAAAGCTGGTTTACCAACAGCGCGGAACCGCCGCGGGTACCGCGTGGCTACAAACCTACGAAATTCGTCTTAATCCAGTTTTGCTGATGGAGAATGTTGACGCGTTCGTTAACGAAGTGGTGCCCCATGAACTGGCGCATCTACTGGTGTGGAAACACTTTGGCCGCGTACCGCCGCACGGGAAAGAGTGGAAATGGATGATGGAGAGCGTGCTGGGCGTACCGGCCCGGCGCACGCATCAGTTTGAGCTGCAATCCGTGCAGCGTAAGACCTTTACATACCGCTGTAAGTGTCAGGAACACCAACTGACCGTCCGCCGCCATAACCGCGTTGTACGCGGCGAAGCCACCTACCGCTGCGTTCACTGCGGTGAACCGCTGGTTGCAGAATAATCTTCAGAATTATCAGGAACTTTTCTGATCTAACTGATTGCATACAGGAATGACTTTCGCTACGTTGCGGGCTCGTTTTGACACGGAGTTCGTGATGTACCGTAATCTTTCTTTTGCTGCGGCCCTGTTAGCCGCTGCGTTTTCAGGCTCGGTTTTAGCCGAAGGCATCAACAGTTTTTCTCAGGCAAAAGCAGCGGGTGTTAAAGTTAACGCCGATGCGCCAGGCGATTTCTATTGCGGATGTAAAATTAACTGGCAAGGAAAAAAAGGGGTCGTTGACCTCGAATCCTGCGGCTATAAAGTGCGAAAAAATGAAAACCGCGCCAGTCGAATTGAATGGGAACACGTTGTCCCCGCCTGGCAATTTGGTCATCAGCGCCAGTGCTGGCAGGACGGAGGGCGTAAAAACTGCGCTAAAGATCCGGTCTATCGCAAAATGGAAAGCGATATGCATAACCTGCAGCCCGCGGTGGGTGAGGTCAATGGCGATCGCGCAAACTTTATGTACAGCCAGTGGAACGGTGGCGAAGGCCAATATGGACAATGCACCATGAAGGTTGACTTCAAAGAGAAAGTTGCCGAGCCGCCAGCCCGCGCCCGTGGCGCCATCGCGCGTACCTATTTTTACATGCGCGACCAATACAACCTGACGCTCTCCCGCCAGCAAACTCAGCTTTTTAATGCCTGGAATAAGCAGTATCCGGTCACCGATTGGGAGTGTGAGCGCGACGAACGCATTGCGAAGGTACAGGGGAACCATAACCCCTATGTGCAACGCGCTTGCCAGGCGCAAAAGAGCTAACCTACACTAGCAGCAATATTTTTTAACCATGCCCTGGCCTTTTGCAGCCCAGGGCCATGACGCGGATGTTTAACTATGCGCATTCCTCGCATTTATCACCCTGAGCCACTCACTTCCGGCAGCCAAATTTCACTGTGTGAAGATGCAGCCAACCATATCGGCCGCGTACTGCGTATGGGGCCAGGCCAGGCGCTACAGCTGTTTGATGGCAGCAATCAGGTATTCGACGCCGAAATCACCCACGCCAGTAAGAAAAGCGTGGACGTGAAGGTGCTTAACGCTGAACTCGACGATCGAGAATCGCCGCTGCACATCCACCTGGGCCAGGTGATGTCGCGGGGTGAAAAAATGGAATTTACTATCCAAAAATCGATTGAACTGGGTGTAAGCCTCATTACGCCACTTTTTTCTGAGCGCTGCGGCGTTAAACTGGACAGCGAACGCCTGAACAAGAAGCTCCAGCAGTGGCAGAAAATCGCCATTGCCGCCTGCGAACAGTGCGGTCGTAATCGGGTGCCTGAAATTCGCCCGGCGATGGATCTGGAAGCGTGGTGCGCCGAACAGGATGAAGGTCTGAAACTGAACCTGCATCCCCGCGCCAGCGCCAGCATCAATACGCTGCCGCTCCCGGTGGAACGCATCCGCTTGCTGATTGGCCCCGAAGGTGGGCTGTCGGCAGATGAAATTGCCATGACCGCACGGTATCAGTTTACTGATATTCTGTTAGGACCTCGCGTTCTGCGTACTGAGACAACTGCGCTCACCGCCATCACCGCGCTACAGGTGCGTTTTGGCGATCTGGGCTAACGGAGAAGAACAATGATCAAGCTCGGCATCGTGATGGATCCCATCGCAAGCATCAACATCAAGAAAGATTCCAGCTTCGCTATGCTGCTGGAAGCGCAACGTCGCGGTTACGAAATTCATTATATGGAAATGGCCGATCTCTATCTGATCAACGGTGAAGCCCGCGCCCGTACGCGTACCCTGAGCGTAGAGCAGAACTACGACAAATGGTATGAGTTCAATAGCGAGCAAGATCTCCCGCTGGCAGATCTGGACGTCATTCTGATGCGTAAGGATCCGCCGTTTGATACCGAGTTCATCTACGCAACCTATATTCTGGAACGTGCAGAGGAGAAAGGGACGCTAATCGTTAACAAACCGCAGAGCCTGCGCGATTGTAACGAGAAGCTGTTCACCGCATGGTTTGCCGACCTGACGCCGGAAACGCTGGTCACGCGTAACAAAGCGCAGCTGAAAGCCTTCTGGCAAAAACACAGCGACATCATTCTCAAACCGCTGGACGGCATGGGCGGTGCATCTATTTTCCGCGTGAAGGAAGGCGATCCGAACCTTGGCGTTATTGCCGAAACGCTGACCGAGCACGGTACCCGTTATTGCATGGCGCAGAACTATCTACCGGCAATTAAAGACGGTGATAAACGCGTGCTGGTGGTCGATGGCGAACCCGTTCCGTACTGCCTGGCGCGTATTCCACAAGGCGGCGAA
>NZ_SZWS01000051.1:16352-17980 GCF_005281245.1 Citrobacter sp. wls826 | reverse complement strand
GGCGGTCGTGGCGAGCCGCGTCCATTAACCGACAGCGACTGGGAAATTGCACGTCGCATTGGGCCAACGCTGAAAGCAAAAGGTTTGATTTTTGTCGGTCTGGATATCATTGGCGACCGTCTGACGGAAATTAACGTCACCAGCCCAACCTGTATTCGTGAAATTGAAGCGGAGTTCCCGGTTTCGATTACCGGTATGCTGATGGACGCCATCGAGGCACGTTTGCAGAAATAAATAAGTTGCCGGATGGCGATGCCTTCGCGTCTTATCCGGCCTACATTCGCACCCCGTAGGCCGGATAAGGCAAAGCCGCCATCCGGCAAAGCTATCTTCAGAGGGTGACATCTTCGCGCTTTGCCCACATACTGGGCTCTGTTGCTTTTTTGAACCAGGAAACAGAACCTCTGACAATGAATTTACAGCATCACTTTCTAATTGCCATGCCTGCTCTCCAGGATCCGATTTTCCGCCGTTCCGTGGTGTATATCTGTGAACACAATGAGAACGGAGCAATGGGGATTATCGTCAATAAGCCTCTGGAAAACTTACAAATTGAAGGGATTCTGGAAAAGCTGAAGATTACTCCAGAAGCACGCGATCCTGCCATTCGTCTGGACAAACCGGTGATGCTCGGCGGCCCGCTGGCGGAAGACCGTGGATTTATTCTACACACCCCGCCGTCACGCTTTGCCTCCAGTATTCGCATTTCAGATAACACTATCATCACCACCTCCCGCGATGTACTTGAAACCCTGGGTACGCAGGAGCAGCCATCCGAAGCGCTGGTTGCGCTGGGCTATTCATCATGGGAAAAAGGTCAACTGGAACAAGAGCTACTGGATAACGCCTGGCTCACTGCTCCCGCAGACCTCAACATCTTATTTAAAACGCCGATTGCCGACCGCTGGCGCGATGCGGCGAAGCTTATCGGGATTGATATTCAGACCATGCCTGGCGTGGCGGGACACGCCTGATGAGCGGAACATTACTCTCTTTTGATTTTGGTACGAAAAGTATCGGCGTCGCGGTTGGTCAACGCATTACCGGTACAGCGAGATCCTTGCCCGCCATCAAAGCACAGGACGGTACGCCAGACTGGAGTTTGATTGAACGCCTGCTAAAAGAGTGGCAGCCGGACGAAATCATTGTCGGCCTGCCGCTCAACATGGATGGCACTGAACAACCCCTTACTGCGCGCGCACGCAAATTCGCTAACCGCATTCACGGTCGCTTTGGCGTAACCGTAACGCTGCACGATGAACGTTTGAGCACCGTCGAAGCCCGCTCAGGCCTGTTTGAGCAAGGCGGATACCGGGCGTTGAATAAAGGCAAAGTAGATTCCGCTTCTGCCGTTATTATCCTTGAAAGCTATTTCGAGCAGGGCTACTAAAGTCGCCCCTGCGCCTGGCGCTGCTGCTGACTTTGTGCAAACGTCTGCATACCTGTCTGCTGCCCGGTTTGAATCACACCGGGTAGCTGATGCGTTTTCCCTTCGCGGATCAAATTACCCACGGCGGGCGTGTTGACGAGCAGCTCGAATAGCGCCACGCGTCCTCCCTGCTTATCTTCCTCCAGCTTTTGCGAAAGTACCGCCCGCAGGCTGTCTGCCAGCTGGTTACGCACCGGAT
>NZ_SZWS01000051.1:0-16288 GCF_005281245.1 Citrobacter sp. wls826 | reverse complement strand
TGTCCACCAGCCGCGCGATGGCCTGCGCCGCCCCTCGCGTATGTAAGGTTGCCAACACCAGATGCCCGGTCTCCGCTGCCGTTAAGGCCAAACGAATAGTTTCCACGTCGCGCAGCTCGCCCAGCAAAATGACGTCGGGATCTTCGCGTAACGCGCCGCGCAAACCGGCAGCAAAAGAAGCGCAGTGTACGCCCACCTCCCGCTGTTGAATAAGACAACGCTGGCTGGTGTAGCGATATTCAATCGGATCTTCCAGCGTCAGAATATGCCCCGCAATATGTTGATTAAGGTACTCCACCATCGCCGCCAGGGTGGTTGATTTACCGCTGCCGGTGGCTCCAGTGACCAGAACTAATCCATTTTCACCGTGCAGCAGTTCAGGTATGGCCTCCGGGGTCTGAAGATCGTCTAAACGAGGACATTCAAGCGGTAGCAATCTTAGCGCCAGCGAGGTTCCCTGCTGATGAGCAAATGCGCTGGCGCGTAGACGCCGGGAGTCCGCCAGCGTAAGGGCAAAATCAATCTGCCCCTGTTCCCGCCACTGTACCTGTTGTTGCTCACTGAGCCAGCACGTCAGCAGATTCTCCACGTCAGGGGGAGTAAATGGTGCTATTTCGACTTTTCCACCTATGCGCCAGCGCGCAGGCCATGCATTGCACAGGTGTAGATCCGACACGTTATGCTTTACACTAAGGGCCACTATTTCTTCCATATTCATATGAACATCCTCGGAAAATGAACGATATCGCGCATAACCTGGCACATGTCCGGGACAAAATCTCAGCCGCCGCGACGCGTTGCGGGCGGTCTTCAGAAGAAGTTATGTTGCTTGCAGTTAGCAAAACCAAACCTGCGAGCGCCATCGAAGAAGCCATCGTCGCAGGATTATTTTCAATTGGTGAAAACAACGACTAATAGCGAGTAGTCACGCTCTTGATTTTCCATACACCTTTTTCTTCTACCATGCAGTCAATAACTTTTTGAGATGACTCACCTGTTCCAAATGTCAAATAGACATTGGTACAAATAGGATCAGCTATAATTAGATCAATACTAATATGCTTACTCCAGTCTTCATCGGCAAAATCCTGAACTTTTAGAAAATAATCCTCTTCAAGCTCATTGCTTTTATAAGCTTGCTTTAATTTATTCAATGTATCAATAATAACATAAGGCTCTAATGCCGTCGGATCATCTGCAACTGGGATGATATTATGAGCAATCTGCTTGATATACCAGGCATTGAATTTTAATGCCTGAGTATCAGCAGGTATTATTCCTGCCATAGCAAACGATGAGAATAGAAAAGTAAATAATATCAATCGTTTCATCAGTTATGCCTATAGAGTTTATACGAGGGCTGATTTTTACGATAACCAGGTCCGGGATACACACCATGTTCGATTGCTGCTGTTACTGCCCTGGCACAATAACCTGCAGCGTGCGCATGAGCATTATTCTTAACAAAATTTATAGCGGCTTCTTTATTCCACATTTGCAAAATCTCATTTATAAACGAAGAGTATGAAATATCACAAAGCGAACCATCACCTTGAACATTAAATGCTTCCAACTCTATTTATTGACATCACAAATATGCCCGCAATCTGTATTTTCGATGTGTATTTCTACTTAATAATAAATGAAGTCATAATATTTACCTTACCAAATATCTAATTTTTTGCTTTATTAGAAATAAATATCACCCCAAATTTTATAACTGTAGAATATTTACACTGGGGCAAACTGGAGCTGAATAAAACGAATTGAAAATCCTGTCAGTTAAATCTGTTTACGTCCTCCTACAGACTCACATTTTTATACTCAGCCTATCTGCAGCCTTACCAGGCGTAGTAAATGGTGCGGTTTCGACTTTTCCACGTATGCGCCAGCGCGCAGGCCATGCATTGCACAGGTGTAGATCCGACACGTTATGCTTTACACTAAGGGCCACTATTTCTTCCATATTCATATGAACATCCTCGGAAAATGAACGATATCGCGCATAACCTGGCACATGTCCGGGACAAAATCTCAGCCGCCGCGACGCGTTGCGGGCGGTCTTCAGAAGAAGTTATGTTGCTTGCAGTCAGCAAAACCAAACCTGCGAGCGCCATCGAAGAAGCCATGACCGCAGGGCAGCGTGCCTTCGGTGAAAACTATGTCCAGGAAGGGGTGGATAAGATCCGCTACTTTCAGGAAAAAGGCGTTAACGATCTGCAGTGGCACTTTATCGGCCCGCTGCAGTCGAACAAAAGTCGTCTGGTCGCTGAACATTTTGACTGGTGCCATACGATTGATCGTCTGCGTATCGCTGCCCGTCTGAGCGAACAGCGCCCGGCGGAACTGCCGCCGCTCAACGTGTTGATTCAGATTAATATCAGCGATGAGAACAGTAAGTCAGGTATTCCGCTTGCAGAGCTTGATGCACTGGCCGCTGAAGTCGCCGCGCTGCCACGCATTACCCTGCGTGGTTTGATGGCGATTCCGGCGCCAGAGTCAGATTATGTAAGGCAGTTTGAAGTTGCACAGCAAATGGCGGTAGCATTTGCCGGGTTGAAAACACGTTACCCAAGTATCGACACGCTCTCACTGGGGATGTCTGATGATATGGATGCCGCCATTGTGGCGGGTAGCACGATGGTGCGCATCGGCACTGCCATTTTTGGTGCTCGTGATTACACTAAAAAATAAGGAAAACTAAGGAACACCATGAATACGTTGACCTTCCTGCTCTCAACGGTAATTGAGCTGTATACCATGGCGCTGCTGCTGCGCGTGTGGATGCAATGGTCTCGCTGCGATTTCTACAACCCGTTCTCGCAGTTTATTGTGAAAATCACTCAGCCCATTATTGGGCCGTTACGCCGTATCATTCCCCCGATGGGGCCAATTGACAGCGCATCGGCATTAGTTGCGCTCGTTCTGAGCTTTATCAAGGCCATCGTGCTGTTTAAGGTGGTTACGTTCCAGCCGATCATCTGGATCGCCGCCGTGCTGATTGTCCTGAAGACTATCGGACTGCTGATTTTCTGGGTTCTGCTGGTGATGGCGATTATGAGCTGGGTCAGCCAGGGCCGCAGCCCTGTGGAGTACGTGCTAATTCAACTGGCGGATCCGCTGCTGCGTCCTATTCGTCGCTTACTTCCAGGCATGGGCGGGATCGATTTCTCGCCAATGATCCTGGTTCTGCTGCTGTATGTCATTAACATGGGCATCGCAGAAGTGTTACAGGCGACAGGTAACATGCTGCTGCCGGGGCTGTGGATGGCGCTATGAGTGCCGTTACCCCCTGCGATGACGGTCTGGTTTTACGGCTCTACATTCAGCCTAAAGCCAGCCGTGACAGTATTGTAGGTTTACATGGCGACGAACTAAAAGTCGCCATTACCGCCCCACCGGTTGATGGGCAAGCCAATAGCCATCTGGTGAAGTTTCTCGGCAAACAGTTCCGCGTGGCAAAAAGCCAGGTCGTCATTGAGAAGGGCGAGCTTGGTCGTCACAAACAGGTTAAAATCATTCATCCGCAACAGATCCCGCCCGAAATTGCGGCGCTAACTGATTAGGTATCCCATGCAAAAAGTTGTCCTCGCGACCGGCAACGCCGGTAAAGTGCGTGAACTCGCCTCTCTTCTGAGTGATTTCGGTCTTGATGTTGTCGCTCAAACGGATCTGGGTGTTGATTCTGCAGAAGAGACCGGGCTGACGTTTATTGAGAACGCCATTCTGAAGGCACGTCATGCCGCGCAAATTACCGGTTTACCCGCCATTGCTGATGACTCTGGTCTGGCGGTAAATGCCCTTGGCGGCGCGCCGGGCATCTATTCAGCCCGCTATTCCGGCGAAGATGCAACCGATCAGCAGAACCTGGAAAAACTGCTCCACACCCTGCAGGATGTTCCTGATGACAAGCGCCAGGCACAATTCCACTGCGTGCTGGTGTATATGCGCCATGCAGACGATCCAACACCTGTGGTTTGCCACGGACGCTGGCCGGGCGTTATTGCCCGTGAACCTGCCGGAAACGGTGGTTTTGGCTACGACCCAATCTTCTTTGTGCCCTCTGAAGGGAAAACCGCCGCCGAACTGACCCGCGAAGAAAAGAGCGCGATTTCTCACCGCGGACAAGCGCTGAAGCTGCTGCTGGATGCCCTGCGTAATGGTTAAGCTTCCGCCGTTAAGTCTTTACATTCACATCCCGTGGTGCGTGCAGAAATGCCCGTACTGCGACTTCAACTCGCATGCGCTAAAAGGCGAAGTCCCTCATGACGACTATGTGCAGCATCTGCTGAGCGATCTGGATTCTGAGGTGGCCCACGCCCAGGGCCGTGAGGTAAAGACGATTTTTATCGGTGGTGGTACGCCGAGCCTGCTTTCTGGCCCGGCAATGCAAACGCTGCTCGACGGCGTGCGCGCACGGCTGAATCTCGCCGCAGATGCAGAAGTCACGATGGAGGCGAATCCCGGTACGGTGGAAGCCGATCGCTTTGTGGATTATCAACGTGCTGGCGTAAACCGTATCTCCATTGGTGTACAGAGCTTTAGCTCCACCAAACTCGAACGTCTGGGACGTATTCACGGGCCGGAAGAAGCCAAACGTGCAGCGCACCTGGCGAGCGGTCTGGGACTACGCAGCTTTAACCTCGACCTGATGCACGGTTTACCGGATCAGACGCTGGAAGAGGCGCTGGGCGATTTACAGCAGGCCATCGCGCTCAACCCGCCGCATCTTTCCTGGTATCAGTTGACCATCGAGCCGAATACGCTGTTCGGGTCCCGACCACCGGTATTACCGGACGACGACGCGCTGTGGGATATTTTTGAGCAAGGCCACCAGTTGCTGACCGCCGCGGGGTATCAGCAGTACGAAACCTCAGCCTACGCCAGACCGGGTTATCAGTGTCAGCACAACCTAAATTACTGGCGTTTTGGCGACTACTTAGGCATTGGTTGCGGCGCGCACGGCAAAGTCACTTTCCCTGACGGTCGCATCCTGCGCACTACCAAAACGCGACATCCGCGCGGATACATGCAAGGACGTTATCTGGAAAGCCAGCGAGATGTCGCCGAGGCCGATAAGCCGTTTGAGTTCTTTATGAACCGTTTCCGGCTGCTGGAAGCCGCGCCTCGCGCGGAGTTCACGCAATATACCGGGCTTATCGAAGACGTTATTCGTCGACAGATCGATGAGGCCATTGCCCAGGGCTACCTGAGTGAATGCGATGAATACTGGCAGATTACCCAACACGGTAAGCTATTTTTGAATTCGCTGCTGGAGCTGTTTCTGGCTGAGTGATGCTCGATGCGCCCACGGGCGCATTATTGACAGGTGTGTCTTTAGTGGCCAGCATGGCGGAAAACTTTACAGGATGGCCTTTCGTCCAGGTCTTTCAAAACTTTTATAATCCCCGACCATTCCCACTAAGGTGTATAAATATGCAAAATAACGATCGGCAATCATCATAACCACAAAAATGATGAGTGAATTAATCGTTACGCATATTCAGAAGATTTTGAGAAAACGCCCCAGTCGAATGACCGGGGCCGGAGTGATTAATACTGATTAAACATTTCCTGGATCTGCTTAGGATCCTTGGTTTGGGTCAGAGCCAGTTGCAGCAGAACACGCGCTTTTTGCGGGTTCAGAGAGCCTGAAGCCACAAATCCGTATTTCGCATCATCAACTTCAGCATCCTGGGTGGTGGCGCCCGTTGGTACACGGGATGAGCGCACCACAACAGTACCTTTATGCGCGGCAGTTGCCAGCGTATCGAAAATAGTTTTATACAGGTTACCGTTACCTACACCCGCACTGACGATCCCGGCGTAACCCGCGTCTACCAATGCTTTGGCTGGCAGATCGGAGGCGTTAGCGTAGTTGTAAACAATCCCAACTTTCGGCAGCTCGGTCAGCTTAGATACATCGAACGGCGTGGATGTGGTGTGCTTACGCGCAGGCGTACGCTGGTAGTCGATTTTACCGTTATGGATATACCCCAGCGGACCATAGTTAACGGATTTGAAAGTAGCGACATCCGTAGTGTTAGTTTTGGTCACGTCGCGACCATCCATAACGGTGTCGTTCATCACCACCAGCACACCACGGTTGGCAGAGGCTTTGTCTGCGGCGGTTACCACGGCGTTATACAGGTTGAAAGGGCCATCAGCGCTCATACCTGTAGACGGACGCATTGCGCCGACCAGCACCACCGGCTTGTTGCATTTGACGGTGAGATCGAGGAAATAGGCGGTTTCTTCCATGGTATCCGTACCATGTGTTACCACGAAGCCGTCAGTTTTATCACACTCGGTATTAATCTTTTTCGCCAGCGTTAGCCAGACTTCGTCATTCATATCCTGGGAGCCGATGTTCACCACCTGCTCGCCTTTCACAACGGCGATATCTTTCAACTGAGGTACGGCATCAACCAAATTTTCTACGCCGACTTTGCCTGCCGTGTAGTTAGATTTTGTTGCGGAGTCACCGCCGCCGGCAATCGTCCCGCCGGTAGCTAAAATAGTGATGTTTGGCAGTGCAAGCGCCGCGCCGCTGAAACCCATAACTAGTGCGGCAAGTGCCGTTCTCTTGAAAAACTCCATGTTATTTCTCCAGTTACTTGAATTTGCAGCATTATGTCTATCTTACAGATGAATAATGTGACGCCATCCAATTAACCAGATTTATATCTCCATCAAATTGTTATTCTTAGAGATGGATATCAAAAAAACAGAAAAGTACAAAATAAAACGGCACAGAATGTTTCTGTGCCGTTAAAAAGAGGTGAAGATTATTTCAGAGTGCTAACCAGCGTTTTACGATCGTTTTCCAGCGTCACGACGCGGGCACAAACATCTTTGCCAAACTGCTGGAAGTCTTGTTCCTGATTCTTCCATTCGTTCTGAATTGAGGTTTGCAAACCTCCGAGGCTTCCGAGCACGCCCTGCAGCGGATTACCACCGCCTTTGAGCACGGCTTTCGCCCCCATCTCGTTGATGCTGTCCTGCAAAATACCGCCCATCGCCTGATTGACCAGCTGTTGTCCATCCGCGCGAACCTGATCAATCGCCTTATAATGGAAGGTCAGGCCGTCAGTGCGATGCTCAATAATGCGGTTCATCTGCTCTTTCAATTGCGCATCCAGCTTAGTTAAGCGGCCACGCATGTTGCTGCTTTCGCCGACCTCTTTGGCGATGATTTTATCCAGCGCTACGCGACCTTTCTCCACGCGCGCTCTGGCACCTTCGTCAATCCACGGCAGGCTGCTACGCAACGCCGCCTGATAATCTTTAGCCTGCTCACGCTGCGCGGCGTTCAGGTTGTACTGTTTACCGTTAAAGGTGACATCACCGGCCTGGGTAATGACCAGGTTGCCGTTCTCACCCTTCACCTGTACCGTTTGTGGACTCAAAATCACATCGTCACGCGGGGTGACGCTGCACTGATAATCAGCATGTGCGGCCATCGCCGTGAACGTTAGGACTGCCGCCAGCAGCGTTTTGCGCATCATATCTTTCCCTCAATACAAATTGGGCCGGCATTTGCCGACCCTTTGCTACTTAGTCCCACCAAATATCGAAAAGTTCGCTGGTGCGCACTTCTTCGAGTTTGCGCTCTTCCAGCCACTTACGCACGATAGCCTGATGTTCTTCGGTGCATTTGCCGATTTCCTGCAGACAGATCAGACCTTCCCAGGCCAGATAGCCGCTGCCGTCAAAGGCCAGCTTGTTCGGTTCGATAACTTCATTGATAAAATCATCAACGATTTGATCGACCTGCTCTCCAGATGTACCTTCCGGGAAACGCCATGCAACCGAAAATCCTACTTCCTGGAATTCGTCGATGTGCATTTTTTTACGCAGACGACGGCTACGGTTCTTTGCCATTATTTCACCCTCTCGAACATTAAGTCCCATACGCCGTGGCCAAGACGATGACCACGTTGTTCAAATTTGGTTACCGGGCGCGATTCCGGGCGCGGTACGTAATCGTTACTCTCTGACTGGTTTTTATACCCGTCAATCGATGACATCACTTCAAGCATGTGCTCCGCATAGGCTTCCCAGTCGGTTGCCATGTGGAACACGCCGCCCAGCTTCAGCTTGCTTAAGATATGCTCAGCAAACGGTACCTGAACGATACGGCGTTTATTATGACGTGCTTTATGCCACGGGTCAGGGAAAAACAGCTGAACCATAGATAAAGAATTGTCAGGAATCATTTTATGCAGGACTTCGACGGCATCATGGCACATGACACGCAGGTTCTCGACGCCCTCTTCATGAGCTGAAGCCAGACACGCGCCAACGCCCGGTGAGTGAACCTCAATGCCGAGGAAATTTTGCTCCGGACGCGCTTTCGCCATCGCCACCAGCGAAGCCCCCATACCAAAACCAATTTCAAGCGTGACTGGCGCATCGCGACCAAACAGCGCAGCGAAATCCACAGGTTCTTCGCTGAACTCAACGCCCATCACCGGCCAGTAGTTTTCCAGCGCGTGTTCCTGCCCTTTCGTCAGTCGCCCCTGGCGACGAACAAAACTACGAATCCGGCGCAGAGGGCGGCCGTTTTCATCAAATTCCGGTGAAATGACGTCGTTCTTCATAAAAGTTTAGTCTGCTGTGTTTGAGTTCTGAAAACGGGCATTATCCAAAGTTAGTTGCCGGATGCAAGTAAAGGAAGAAAGTGAGCAGCGGAAAGTTCCGGTTTACACCCCGTTGCCGCTGTGCTGCAATCTTGCCCCCGGCAATAATGAAACGGTAATCATGCAAGCGTCTCAATTCTCGGCTCAGGTTTTGAGCTGGTACGACAAATACGGGCGGAAAACGCTGCCCTGGCAAATTGATAAGACGCCTTACAAAGTATGGCTCTCTGAGGTGATGCTGCAACAAACTCAGGTTGCGACCGTTATCCCCTACTTTGAGCGCTTTATGGCGCGCTTCCCAACGGTAACGGATTTAGCCCATGCGCCGCTGGATGAAGTCCTGCATTTATGGACCGGGCTGGGCTATTACGCCCGAGCGCGTAATCTGCATAAAGCCGCGCAACAGGTTGTGACGCTGCACGGCGGCTCATTCCCGCAAACCTTTGATGAAGTGGCCGCCCTGCCAGGCGTCGGACGTTCAACTGCAGGCGCGATCCTTTCTCTCTCCCTGGGTCAGCATTTTCCGATTCTTGACGGTAACGTCAAACGAGTGCTGGCTCGCTGTTATGCTGTAAGCGGCTGGCCGGGTAAAAAAGAGGTCGAAAAGAAACTGTGGGAGTTGAGTGAGCAGGTTACGCCAGCCCATGGGGTTGAGCGGTTTAATCAGGCGATGATGGATTTAGGCGCCATGGTCTGTACGCGCTCAAAACCCAAATGTTCCCTGTGTCCGTTGGAAAATGGCTGTGTGGCGAGCGCCAATGCAAGCTGGGCGCTGTACCCAGGTAAAAAACCCAAACAGACATTACCAGAACGGACGGGCTATTTTTTACTGATGCAGCATGAAAACGAGGTGTTGCTCGCGCAGCGACCACCCAGCGGCTTATGGGGTGGCTTATACTGTTTTCCGCAGTTTGATGATGAGGATGGGCTACGCGACTGGCTGGCGCAACGGCAAATTAACGCAGATAATCTGACCCAACTTAATGCGTTTCGCCATACCTTTAGCCATTTCCACTTAGATATTGTGCCTATGTGGCTTCCCGTGTCCTCATTCACCTCATGCATGGATGAAGGCAACGCGCTCTGGTATAACTTAGGGCAACCGCCGTCGGTCGGACTGGCGGCCCCCGTGGAGCGTTTGTTACAGCAATTACGTGCCGGCACACAGGTTTAACGTACCGGTCGATAAAGAGGATTTTTTATGAGCAGAACAATTTTTTGCACTTTCCTGCAACGCGAAGCAGAAGGACAGGATTTTCAGCTGTACCCGGGCGATCTGGGAAAACGCATATATAACGAGATTTCTAAAGAAGCATGGGCGCAATGGCAACAAAAACAAACCATGCTGATTAACGAGAAGAAACTCAATATGATGAACGTTGAACACCGTAAGTTACTGGAACAGGAGATGATTAACTTCCTGTTTGAAGGTAAGGATGTGCATATTGAAGGCTATACGCCTGAAGAAAAAAAATAAGCATCGCTTGCTGGCAATCTCGTAGGCCGGATAGGGTGCTTGCACCGCCATCCGGCAAAACGATACAACAACAAACACAACACGCACTCCCGGAATGATGAAAAAATTTCTCGCGCTTGCCGTTATCGCGCCGTTGCTCATCTCCTGTTCCAGTTCGACCAAAAAAGGCGACTCCTATAACGAAGCCTGGGTCAAGGATACCAACGGTTTTGATATTCTGATGGGGCAATTTGCCCATAACATTGAGAATCTGTGGGGATTTAAGGAAGTGCTGATTGCGGGTCCGAAGGACTACGTAAAGTATACCGATCAGTATCAAACCCGCAGCCATATCAATTTTGATGACGGTACGATAACCGTCGAGACCATTGCCGGGACAGATCCCGCCGGACATCTGCGTCTAGCGATTATCAAGACGTTGCTGATGGGCGATGATCCGGGTTCTATCGACCTCTATTCCGATGTCGACGACATTAAGATTTCCAAAGAGCCGTTCCTGTACGGGCAGGTAGTCGATAATACCGGCCAGCCTATTCGTTGGGAGGGACGTGCAACCAACTTTGCCAACTACCTGCTACAAACGCGACTGAAAAAGCGCAGCAATGGCTTGCGTATCATCTATAGCGTGACGATCAATCTGGTCCCGAACCACCTTGATAAGCGCGCGCATAAATACGTCGGCATGGTACGTCAGGCTTCACGTAAGTATGGCGTCGACGAGTCACTGATTCTGGCCATCATGCAAACCGAATCCTCGTTTAACCCGTATGCGGTCAGCCATGCCGATGCGCTGGGACTCATGCAGGTGGTACAACACAGCGCCGGAAAAGATGTGTTCCGTTCGCAGGGGCGCTCAGGCACGCCAAGCCGTAGCTTCTTGTTTGACCCGGCCAGCAACATTGATACCGGTACTGCCTATCTGGCAATGCTGAATAATGTCTATTTGGGCGGCATTGATAATCCGACCTCGCGTCGCTATGCGGTGATCACCGCGTATAACGGCGGTGCGGGCAGCGTGCTGCGCGTGTTCTCGAACGATAAAATTCAGGCCGCAAACATCATTAACAGCATGTCCCCTGGGGACGTTTATCAAACGCTGACCACCCGACACCCATCTGCTGAATCACGCCGATATCTTTACAAGGTCAATTCCGCACAAAAATCATATCGTCGCCGCTAATGTATCCCTCTCTTGCCCCCTAAAACGGGGGCCTGAAGAGGGAAAAACGTTAACTCCATCACTGTTTTGCTTTGCAATCCGAAATTGTTTGCAAATATTTGTCACAGGTAACAAAAAAAGAGTGCCTCTCGTTGATAGAATCACATCATATAGCCACGGCAAATGTGCCTTTTAAAACATTCATCCGCATTACGGTGTGAGGAAATTAACATGAATCTTAAGCTGCAGCTGAAAGTTCTCTCGTTTCTGCAGTTCTGCTTATGGGGTAGTTGGCTCACTACCCTCGGCTCCTATATGTTTGTCACCCTTAAATTTGATGGTGCATCCATTGGCGCGGTGTACAGCTCGCTGGGGATCGCCGCCGTGTTTATGCCTACGCTGTTAGGGATCGTGGCTGACAAATGGATCAGTGCGAAATGGGTGTACACCATTTGTCACCTGGTCGGCGCAGCAACGCTGTTCGCCGCAGCCGAAGTCACCACGCCAGGCGCCATGTTCTTTGTGATCTTGCTTAACTCCCTGGCCTATATGCCAACGTTGGGGTTAATCAACACCATCTCTTACTATCGCCTGCAATCAGCCGGGATGGATATTGTTACAGACTTCCCGCCAATCCGTATCTGGGGCACCATCGGCTTTATTCTGGCGATGTGGGCGGTAAGCTTCTCCGGCTTTGAACTGAGCCATATGCAGCTGTATATCGGCGCGACGCTGTCCGTCGTATTGGCGCTGTTCACCCTGACGCTGCCGCATATCCCAGTCGCCAATCAGCAGAAAAACCAGAGCTGGTCTTCCATGTTGGGCCTGGATGCCTTCGCGTTGTTTAAAAACAAGCGTATGGCGATTTTCTTCATCTTCTCTATGATGCTGGGCGCAGAGCTGCAAATTACCAATATGTTCGGTAATACCTTCCTGCACAGCTTCGATAACAATCCGCTGTTCTCCGGCAGCTTCATCGTTGAACACGCGTCGGTGATGATGTCGATTTCGCAGATCTCCGAGACGCTGTTTATCCTGACCATCCCGTTCTTCTTAAGCCGTTACGGTATTAAGAACGTGATGCTTATCAGTATCGTGGCGTGGATGCTGCGCTTTGGCCTGTTTGCCTACGGCGATCCAACACCGTTTGGTACCGTGCTGCTGGTTCTGTCGATGATTGTTTACGGCTGCGCCTTCGACTTCTTCAACATCTCTGGCTCCGTGTTTGTAGAGAAAGAAGTTCGCCCTGAAATCCGCGCCAGCGCACAAGGCATGTTCCTGATGATGACCAACGGCTTCGGTTGTATTCTGGGCGGTCTGGTGAGCGGTAAAGTAGTTGAACACTATACGCTGAACGGTATTACCGATTGGCAGACCGTGTGGCTGATCTTCGCAGGTTACTCGCTGGTTCTGGCTTTTGCCTTCGTTGCGCTGTTTAAATACAAACACGTACGCGTTCCGGCAGGCGCCCAGACTATCGCGCACTAATCTTTATTGATTAAATAGGGTCACCTGATGGTGGCCCTATTTGGTCAGATGACGCTTACTTCAGAACATATCCATACAGACGTTTAATACCGTCTGCATCCGTTTCACTGTAAACCCCTTGCAGCTCCGGCGAGAAGCCCGGCAGCAGGTTTATGCCCTCTTCCAATGCCAGGAAGTAACGTTGCACCGCCCCGCCCCATACTTCGCCCGGTACCACGCACAGTACGCCCGGAGGATAAGGCAGTGCGCCTTCTGCCGCAATGCGACCAGCGGCATCACAAATACGCACCAGTTCAACATCACCGCGGATAAAGGCACTGTTAGCATCCTGCGGGTTCATCGCCACGGCAGGCAAACTCTCCTGACGGAACATCGCTTTTTGCAGATCTTTCACATCAAAGCTGACGTACAGTGAGTGCATCTCCTGACACAGTTCACGCAGCGTGTAATCCCGGTAACGTACCGGATACTTGTTGAAGATGGTGGGCAGTACGTTTGCCAGCGGCGTATCGTCTTCAATATGCTGTTCAAACTGCGCCAGCATCGCGACCAGTTGCGCCAGTTTCTCAGCGCTTTCTGCCGGGGTCAGCAGGAACAGAATCGAGTTAAGGTCGCATTTCTCCGGCACGATACCGTTTTCACGCAGATAATGCGCCAAAATCGTCGCCGGAATACCAAACTCAGTATATTGCCCAGTTTGCGCATCAATGCCCGGAGTGGTTAACAGCAGTTTGCAGGGATCGACAAAATACTGGTCGCGTGCATATCCAGAAAAACCATGCCATTTAGCACCAGGTTCAAAGCTAAAGAAGCGACGCTCGCTGGCAATCACCTGTGTCGGATAGCTTTCCCACGGTTTGCCATCTACTACCGGAGGAATAAACGGTTGAAGCAGCTTACAGCGGGTAATAATCGCTTTGCGGGCCTCGATCCCCAGCGTCACACATTCCGCCCATAGCCGACGGCCGCTCTCGCCTTCATGGATTTTGGCGTTAACGTCCAGCGCCGCAAACAGCGGGTAAAACGGGCTGGTGGAAGCATGCAGCATAAACGCATTGTTCAGACGCTTATGCGGGCAGAAGCGCGCCTGGCCGCGAATATGGTTATCCTTTTTATGGATCTGCGAGGTTTGCGAGAATCCGGCCTGCTGTTTGTGTACCGACTGAGTGACAAAAATCCCCGGATCGTTAGCATTGAGCTCCAGCAGCAGCGGTGAACCATCGGCCATCATCGGAATAAATTGCTCGTAACCGACCCATGCGGAATCAAACAGGATGTAATCGCACAGGTGACCGATCTTGTCGATCACCTGCCGGGCGTTGTAGATCGTACCGTCATAGGTACCCAACTGAATGATCGCCAGACGGAACGGGCGCGGTTGATCAGCCTTTTGCGGCGCAACTTCTCGAAGTTGCTGGCGCAGATACTCCTCATCAAAGCAGTGCTCATCAATGCCGCCAATAAAGCCAAACGGATTACGCGCCGCTTCCAGATAAACCGGCGTAGCACCCGCCTGGATCAGCGCCCCGTGGTGGTTCGATTTATGATTATTGCGGTCAAACAGCACCAGATCGCCGCGCGTCAGCAGCGCATTGGTGACCACTTTATTGGCCGCAGAGGTCCCATTCAGCACAAAGTAGGTTTTATCCGCGTGGAAAACTTTCGCGGCAAATTTCTGCGCATGTTTCGCTGATCCTTCATGAATCAACAGATCGCCAAGCTTAACGTCAGCGTTGCACATATCCGCGCGAAACAGATTCTCACCAAAGAACTCATAGAAATGTCGGCCCGCAGGATGCTTCTTAAAAAACTCACCGTGTTGGTGTCCCGGGCAGGCAAACGTGCTGTTCCCCATTTCGACATACTGGGTAAGCGTGTCATAGAACGGCGGCAGCAGCTCTTCCTCATACTGACAGGCAGCAGATTCCAGCTCCAGCCAGTCCTGAGCCTGACCGCGAATTACCGCATTAACGCCCGCAGGCATATCAACATCAGACTCTGCGAACAGAAACACAGGTAGATGAAAACCGGTGCGTTTCAGCAAAGCCAGGATCCCACTGCGGCTGTCCGCAACGGTAATGACGACTGCCGCAACGTCAGTAAAATCAGTACTGTCCAGCGACACCACCTGACGATGGCTGGACAGACGAGAAACCAGTTCACTACTGGCGGCAATTTTCATTGATTTCATAAGCGCAATAACCCGTTTCGGGAAAATCAAAAGTCCCGGACAACGCCGCATGGCTTTGCCCACGAAATGACAGGTCAAACTGGTTACCAGCCCCGCCCGCCAGACATCAGTAAAAGCAGATAGCCTCTGATTTTACTGTTATCCTGCAGTGAGCGTGCGCTGCCCTCACCGCATGGTGGGAGCGTAAAGATAAGTCGCGGGAAGGGGCAAACGTCGCGCAAAAAGGCGATGTTGAAGGCGATGTAGGGGGAGTAATATCATCCCAGGCAGCCCCATTCAGACAGAAGAAAATTCGCGCAATCATGGCACCTTTCACTTACAGGCGCAAGATAAAATCCTGTGCGAAAACCTTACAGATAAGCCAGTATTTCGTCTGAAAGTTGCGGCATAATAATGCAATCTGAAACATAATTTCACCCAGCTAATTGCCTTTAGTATCAAGACGATGATGGGTAAGCAGGAGCAAATGTGGTAATCGGACCCTTTATTAATGCCAGCGCTATTTTATTTGGTGGCATTCTCGGCGCGCTGCTCAGCCAGCATATACCAGAACGCATTCGGGTCTCCATGACCTCTATTTTCGGGCTGGCCTCGTTAGGGATTGGTATCTTGCTGGTTATCAAATGCGCCAATCTACCGGTGATGGTTCTGGCAACGCTCGTCGGCGCGTTAATTGGCGAGTTTTGTCATCTGGAAAAAGGGATCAATGCTGCGGTAGCCAAAGCGCAGCAGCTTTTCACCCGCTCGGACGCCAACGTAACGCACGAATCCTTTATTCAAAGCTATGTGGCTATCATTGTGCTGTTTTGCGCCAGCGGTACCGGGATCTTCGGTGCGATACATGAAGGGATGACCGGCGACCCGAATATTTTAATCGCCAAGTCATTTTTGGATTTCTTCACGGCCATCATTTTTGCCTGCTCATTAGGAATCGCGGTATCCGCCATTTGCATGCCGATGCTGGCAATCCAGTTAACGCTTGCCACCTGTGCAGCACTGATTTTACCCCTGACGACGCCAGCTATGATGGCCGATTTCAGCGCCGTAGGCGGTCTATTGCTGCTGGCAACCGGTTTGCGTATTTGCGGCATCAAGATGTTTGCGGTTGTGAATATGCTTCCTGCCCTGCTGCTGGCAATGCCGCTTTCCGCCGCCTGGACGGCATTTTTTGGCTGAGAATGCGTGCATTAGCAGCAATGTGGTGATAGATTGTGCAGTCTGCATTGATTTGAAGAAATTTCGTTGACGAAGCGAAGCGAATCGGGTTTAATGCGCCTCGTTGCCCGGATAGCTCAGTCGGTAGAGCAGGGGATTGAAAATCCCCGTGTCCT
>NZ_SZWS01000053.1:311786-332309 GCF_005281245.1 Citrobacter sp. wls826 | reverse complement strand
CCTGTGGGCGGCGGTATCTGGTTACTTACTTTTTGCTGCTGTCCGCAGCTTTAGCTGCCGGTGCAGCATCTGGCTGCGCATCGGCCTTCGGTGCCGGTTTGATGTCTAACAGTTCAACATCAAAGACCAGCGTAGAGTTAGCCGGAATGCCCGGTACGCCGGTTTTGCCGTAAGCCAGATCCGGCGGGATAACCAGCTGGATTTTGCCGCCTTTCTTGATGTTTTTCAGGCCTTCGGTCCAGCCCGGGATAACACCGTCAAGACGGAAAGAGAGCGGCTCACCGCGAGTATAAGAGTTATCAAACTCTTTACCATCAATCAGCGTACCTTTGTAGTTGACTACCACGGTATCGCTATCTTTCGGTGCAGCGCCGGTACCTTCTTTCTCTACTTTATAGACCAGGCCAGTAGAAGAGGTTTTAACGCCCTTCTCTTTAGCAAATTTCTCGCGGTAAACTTTACCTTTGGCTTCATTGTCAGCCGCGTCTTTTTCCATTTTCGCCTGAGCGGAGCTCTTCACGCGTGCTTCAAACGCCTGCAGAGTTTGTTCGATTTCCTGGTCAGACAGTTTGCTCTTGTCTGCAAACGCATCCTGAACGCCAGCGATCAGCTGATCTTTATCCAGTTTGATGCCCAGTTTTTCCTGCTCTTTCAGAGAGTTTTCCATATAACGACCCAGGGACGCGCCCAGCGCGTAAGCGGCTTTTTGGTCGTCATTCTTGAATGCTGCTTTGCTGTCAGCAGTAGCGGCTGGTTTCGCAGCGTCAGCAGCGAAGGTGATCGGGGCATGCAGAGCAACAGCCATTGTGGTCGCCAGCAGCGTTACTTTAAACAGTGATTTCATCCATATCTCCAGGGCCGGGGCATCTCACCCCAAGGTTAGCTAACATAAAAATGTACTATAAAGCGTTGCAGAACAAATCAACATACGGGCACGCCCTATTATCACCACTTTTCAGACTCTTTTTGTTTAAATTAGTTTCGTGACCGAAGATTGAGTGCTGTGCAAACAGGCAAAGTTAAGTAGAATTCGCCGCAGTCCGCGATCTGCCGGAGAAAAAAGAAAGAGGTGAATCATGCAGGATACAACAATGGAAACTCGCCTGGCTGAACTGGAAAGTCGCCTGGCATTTCAGGAGATAACCATTGAAGAGCTCAACGTGACGGTGACCGCGCATGAACTGGAAATGGCAAAACTCCGCGACCATCTGCGTTTATTGACGGAGAAGCTCAAGGCAACGCAGCCGTCCCACATCGCGTCGCAGTCTGAAGAGACCCCGCCGCCACATTATTGAGACATAAAAAAAGCGGGATATTCCCGCTTTTTTTTATGCCATATACCGATTAGTGGCAACCGCAACCGCCGCCGTTACCTTTACCGCCACCGCCGCAGCAGCCTTCGCCACCGTGCTCGTGACCATGGTCGTGACCGTGACCACCGCAGCAACCGTCATGACCGTGGTCATGATCGTGGTCGTGACCGTGCGCACCGTGAACGTGGCCATGAGCCAGCTCTTCTTCGGTCGCTTCGCGGATAGCGACAACTTCTACGTTGAATTTCAGATTCTGGCCAGCCAGCATGTGGTTACCGTCAACCACAACGTGGTCGTCTTCCACTTCGGTAATTTCTACCGGTACTGGACCCTGGTCAGTTTCAGCCAGGAAACGCATGCCAACCTGCAGTTCGTCAACGCCCATGAAGACGTCTTTAGGAACGCGCTGCACCAGGTTTTCGTCGTACTGACCGTATGCGTCGTTTGCGCCAACAGCAACATCGAATTTGTCGCCAACTTCATGACCGTCCAGCGCTGTTTCCAGGCCAGAAATCAGGGAACCGTGACCATGCAGGTAGTCCAGCGGTGCACTCACCGGAGACTCATCAACCAACACACCGTCTTCTGTACGTACCTGATAGGCCAGGCTGACCACCAGGTCCTTTGCTACTTTCATGATATCTCCTGAGCATGGAAAGAATAGTGGCGCAGATTGTAGCGGAATTCTGCACCCGTGTACCCTCTAGCTTAAAAAAAGCTGCGCCATATCGCTAGTCCGGATGAAAAATCCCGATCACTTGCTCTTCTTTGCGAACGTGCTCGCGCGCCTCTTTATCGGCTTCCCGCATCTGATGACCGCACTTAACACACTCAACAATATCGATATTATTTTCGCGCCACATCGCCAGCGTATCCTGCGCCTGGCAGGACGGACATTTTGCGCCTGCGATAAAACGTTTACGAATTGCCATGGTTACCTCTACTCAAATTCATCCCAGCCATCCAGTTGACGTCGCTCTTGCTGCATCTCTCGTTGGAAAATCTCCTCAAGCTCGCGCCGGGCTTCCCTGGCTCGGGAGATTTGTACCGTATCCGTGTGCATGGGGATCAGTTCCCGCAACATGCGCATATCCAGCCGCCGAAAATGCAGCTGAGCGCGCTGAGCCTGGTGCGGATGCATGCCTAACGTAACCAGCGTTTTTCGCCCTAACTCCAGCGCACTGGAAAACGTTTCGCGGGAAAACTGCGTCACACCAGCCTGTAATAACTCATGCGCCTCTACACGTCCGCGCGCACGCGCAAGAATATGCAAATGCGGAAAATACTGTTGGCACAGCTCCACCAGCTTCATAGTGTCTTCAGGTTCATTACAGGTAATAACAATAGACTGTGCGGCTTCTGCACCCGCTGAACGCAACAGATCCACCTGCGTGGCATCACCGTAATAGACCTTATAGCCATATTTGCGCATTAGATTCACTGCGCTGATATCTCTTTCCAGGACGGTAATACGCATTTTATTGGCCATCAACAGACGACCAATAACCTGACCAAAGCGCCCAAAACCCACCACAATCACCTGCGGTTTATCATCTTCCACCCAAGGTTTTTCATCTTCTTCATCCGTACCGTTAAACTGGCGAGAGAGCCATTTATCAATCAACTTCATCACCAGCGGCGTGGTCATCATCGATAGCGTGACGGTCACCAACAACAGCGCCATTTGGTCACCCTGAAACAGCCGTTGAGAAGAGGCCGTTGAAAACAGCACGAAAGCGAATTCACCGCCCTGGCTTAAAACCCCGGCAAACTGCATCCGTTCTGAGCTTCTCATGCCGTTAAGATGCGCCAGTACATACAGCACCAGCATTTTTACTACCACCAGCACTATCACGCTCGCCGCCACCCACAAAATATGGGTATAGAGCACGCCAAGGTTAAGCGACATACCTACGGAGATAAAAAACAGGCCAAGCAACAGGCCTTTAAACGGATCGATTGCCGTTTCCAGCTCATGTCGGTATTCACTTTCCGCCAGCAGAACGCCCGCGATAAAGGTCCCCAGCGCCATCGACAGACCCAGCGCATCCATAAATAAAGCAGAACCCAGCACTAACAGCAGCGTGGCGGCGGTGAACACTTCCCGCACGCCAGAATCCGCAATAAAGCGGAAAACCGGACGCAGCAAATAGCGCCCGCCAATCAGCATGCCGGCAAAGGCCAGCACCTTCATCCCCACTTTGATCCAGTCAAAATGTTCGTCAGCAGACCCCGCCAGCAGCGGAACCAGCGCCAACGCGGGGATCACCGCCAGATCCTGAAACAGCAGCACCGAAAAGCCCAGCTGTCCGGATTCACTGCGATTCATGCCTTTTTCGCGCATCAACTGTAGCGCCATAGCAGTCGATGACATCGCCAGACCAATGCCGCCAACCACTGCTGCCTGCCAGGAGAACGCTGTAAGCATCAGTAGCCCTGCCAGCACGACCGCGCTTAGCATCACCTGCGCGGCGCCGACGCCAAAAATTGAACGCCGCAATTGCCACAGTTTGGCTGGATTAAGTTCCAGCCCAATGATGAACATCAGAAAAACTACGCCCAGTTCGGAAAAGTGTAAGATTTCATCCACATCGCTGATGAACCCTAATCCCCATGGGCCGATAGCAATCCCCGCCAGCAAGTAACCCAGCACCGGACCGATACCCAGCTTTGAGGCCAGCGGAACGGCAGCCACCGCCGCGAAGAGGAACAACACGCCGGCAGTCAATAAATCAGAACCTTCCATCAGTGGCCTCCCACAGGGATCGGATTCGCCAGCCAGTCACCATACGCTTTCGCATGGCTGTCCAGCTCCTGCTTCGTTTGCCGTCTGGCCCAGTAGACAATGATAGGGCTCATCCAGTGCATGCGGCACATACCGGCCGTTAGCTCAAAAGGGCGCAGTACATCGCTCATTGGATAACGGTTTAGCGCGTCATAGCGGTAGGCGCTTTCCGGCTCGCCGGTAGTGATAACGCTCCGCCAGTACTTTCCCGCCAGTTGATTCCCCCCGGGGCCGCTGGCAAATCCTCGGCTCAGTACGCGGTCAAGCCACTCCTTTAACAACGCCGGGCAGCTATAGGTGTAGAGCGGGTGCTGAAAAACAATCACATCATGCTCGCGCAGCAGCGCCTGCTCATGCGGAATGTCGATAAAAAAGTCAGGATAGTGCGCGTACAGGTCGTGCACGGTAACATTGCTGAGCTGCATGGCCGGTTTAAGCAGTACCCGGTTCGCGACCGAGTCCTGAGATTCCGGATGGGCATACAGCAGCAAGACTTTCGCTGGCTGGAACATCATCCCCCTCCCGGTTTTGTCTTTTGTCTATTTTCGACGTTTTGGGCTACCATTGCGCCTCGGTGCGGCAAATGGCCCACACATTACATTATCATAATGATAAATTAACATAGTCTGAACATACGGCGCCTTATGATTGTTTTCTCATCGTTACAAATTCGTCGCGGCGTGCGCGTCTTGCTGGAAAATGCCACGGCCACCATTAATCCAGGGCAGAAAGTTGGCCTGGTAGGTAAAAATGGCTGCGGTAAATCTACCCTGCTGGCATTGCTGAAAAATGAACTCAGCGCCGACGCTGGAGGATTTACCTATCCGGGAAACTGGCAGCTCGCGTGGGTTAATCAGGAAACGCCTGCGTTGCCACAGCCGGCGCTGGAGTATGTGATTGACGGCGACCGCGAGTATCGTCAACTGGAAGCACAGTTGAACGATGCCAACGAACGTAACGATGGACACGCCATTGCCACCGTCCATGGCAAGCTGGATGCCATCGACGCCTGGACTGTGCGCTCACGCGCCGCCAGCCTGCTGCATGGCCTCGGCTTCTCCAACGAACAGCTTGAACGTCCCGTCAGCGATTTCTCCGGTGGCTGGCGTATGCGTCTCAACCTGGCTCAGGCGCTGATTTGCCGTTCAGACCTGCTGCTGCTCGATGAACCGACCAACCACCTCGATCTCGACGCGGTGATCTGGCTGGAAAGATGGCTGAAAAGCTATCAGGGCACGCTGATTTTGATCTCCCACGACCGCGACTTCCTCGATCCGGTGGTGGATAAAATTATTCATATCGAACAGCAAACGATGTTCGAGTACACCGGTAACTACAGTGCGTTTGAAATCCAGCGAGCGACCCGCCTCGCACAGCAACAGGCAATGTACGAAAGCCAGCAGGAGCGCGTGGCGCATCTGCAAAGCTATATCGATCGTTTCCGCGCTAAAGCCACCAAAGCAAAGCAGGCGCAGAGCCGTATCAAAATGCTGGAACGCATGGAGCTGATTGCCCCTGCGCACGTGGACAACCCGTTCCACTTCAGCTTCCGCGAGCCGGAAAGCCTGCCGAACCCGCTGTTAAAGATGGAAAAGGTCAGCGCCGGCTACGGCGACCGCGTCATTCTCGATTCGATCAAACTGAATCTGGTACCGGGGTCTCGCATCGGCCTGCTCGGACGCAACGGCGCGGGTAAATCTACGCTGATTAAGTTGCTGGCCGGCGAACTGGCCCCCATCAACGGCGAGATTGGCCTGGCAAAAGGCATCAAGCTGGGTTACTTCGCACAGCACCAGCTGGAGTTTTTGCGCGCCGATGAATCACCGATTCAGCACCTGGCGCGCATGGCGCCGCAGGAGCTGGAGCAGAAACTGCGAGACTACCTCGGCGGATTCGGCTTCCAGGGCGATAAAGTCAGCGAAGAGACTCGCCGCTTCTCCGGAGGTGAAAAAGCGCGTCTGGTGCTGGCATTGATCGTCTGGCAGCGCCCGAACCTGCTGCTGCTTGATGAACCGACCAACCACCTGGATTTGGATATGCGTCAGGCGCTGACCGAAGCGCTGATCGATTTCGAAGGCGCACTGGTTGTGGTCTCGCACGACCGTCACCTGATTCGCTCCACTACCGATGACCTCTATCTGGTGCACGACAAGAAAGTCGAGCCGTTTGATGGCGATCTTGAGGATTATCAGCAGTGGCTGAGCGATGTGCAAAAACAGGAAAACCAGAGCGACGAACCGGCAAAAGAGAGCGTTAACAGCGCCCAGGCACGTAAAGACCAGAAGCGTCGCGAAGCTGAACTACGCACCCTGACGCAACCGCTACGTAAAGAGATTACCCGTCTGGAAAAAGAGATGGAGAAACTGCACGCACAGCTGGCACAGGCGGAAGAAAAACTCGGCGATAGCGAGCTGTACGACCAAAGCCGCAAAGCCGAACTCACGGCATGCTTGCAGCAGCAGGCCAGTGCGAAATCCGGACTGGAAGAGTGCGAGATGGCCTGGCTGGAGGCTCAGGAACAGCTTGAGCAGATGCTGGCCGAGTAATCATGAGTGCCGGATAAGGCGAAGCCGCCATCCGGCACTATAGCCGATGATTGCCTGCTGACTGACTCGCGACAAAATCACATATTGGCTAACCCGCACGCGCTGTGCGCGGTATAGTTATTCTTTCCGATTATTAATTGCTCTGGTGTTATGGTTGAAATCACGTCCACAGAAATAACTCCACCTACCGACGATTCGCGAGAATTCCGCCCGATGCGCGGTATCAGTAACCGCCATCTGCAGACGATGCTGCCGCGTTTAATTCGCCGCAAGGTGAAGTTCGACGCCCACTGGCAGCGTCTGGAATTGCCCGACGGTGATTTTGTCGATCTGGCATGGAGTGAAGATCCGCAGCAGGCGAAACATAAACCGCGCCTGGTGGTTTTTCACGGTCTGGAAGGCAGTCTGAACAGCCCGTACGCACATGGCCTGATTGAAGCAGCGCAAAAGCGCGGCTGGCTGGGCGTGGTGATGCATTTTCGCGGCTGCAGCGGCGAACCCAATCGTCTGAACCGTATTTATCACTCCGGTGAAACAGAAGATGGCACCTGGTTTTTACACTGGCTGGCACGTGAGTTCGGTCGCGTGCCGACCGCGGCGGTAGGCTATTCGCTCGGTGGAAACATGCTGGCCTGTCTGCTGGCAAAAGAAGGTAATGAGATTCCAATTGATGCCGCGGTTATCGTTTCCGCGCCTTTCGTGCTGGAAGCCTGTAGTTACCATATGGACAAGGGATTCTCCCGGGTCTATCAGCGCTACCTGCTAAACCTGTTGAAAGCCAATGCCTCGCGTAAGCTAGAGGCGTATCCAGGATCGCTGCCGGTGAGTCTGGGCCAGTTGAAATCTCTGCGTCGCATTCGCGATTTTGACGATCTGATCACCGCCAAAATCCACGGTTTCGCCGATGCTATAGACTATTACCGTCAGTGTAGCGCTATGCCATTGCTCAACCAGATTGCCAAACCCACGCTGATTATCCATGCCAAAGACGATCCGTTTATGGATCATCACGTGATCCCTAAACCGGAAAATCTGCCCTCACAGGTAGAGTATCAACTGACGGAACACGGCGGCCACGTCGGATTCATTGGCGGCACGGTGCGCCGTCCTGAGATGTGGCTGGAATCCAGAATCCCGGACTGGCTGACAACGTATCTGGAGGCATCATCATGATCATTCCCTGGCACGACATCTCCCCGGACGCGCTGGACAATCTGATTGAAAGCTTTGTCTTGCGCGAAGGCACCGATTATGGTGAACATGAACGCTCGCTCGAACAAAAAGTCGCCGACGTCAAACGCCAACTACAATCTGGTGAAGCCGTGCTGGTATGGTCCGAACTGCATGAAACGGTCAACATTATGCCGAGGAAGCAGATTCGCGAGTAATCCGTAACCGACGGCCGACTATAATAAAAATTCAACCTATTCATGGAGTTGTTATGTCTGCCAAACATCCGGTGATTGCGGTAACAGGGTCCAGCGGCGCGGGGACCACCACCACCAGCCTCGCGTTTCGTAAAATTTTCGCGCAGTTAAATCTGCGCGCCGCCGAGGTGGAAGGTGACAGTTTTCATCGTTATACCCGTCCGGAAATGGACATGGCGATTCGCAAAGCGCGCGATGCCGGGCGGCATATCAGCTATTTCGGCCCCGAAGCTAATGACTTCGGTCTGCTGGAGCAAACCTTCATCGAATACGGCCAGACGGGCAAAGGTCAGTCGCGAAAATATCTGCACACCTACGATGAGGCCGTACCGTGGAATCAGGTTCCGGGTACATTTACGCCCTGGCAGCCGCTGCCTGAACCGACGGATGTCCTGTTCTATGAAGGACTGCACGGCGGCGTCGTAACCCCACAGCAAAACGTGGCCCGGCATGTCGATCTGCTGGTTGGCGTAGTGCCGATCGTGAACCTGGAATGGATTCAGAAGCTGACCCGCGATACCAGCGAGCGGGGACACTCGCGCGAAGCGGTGATGGACTCGGTGGTGCGCTCAATGGACGATTACATCAATTACATTACGCCGCAGTTTTCCCGTACGCATATTAACTTCCAGCGCGTACCGACCGTCGATACCTCCAACCCCTTTGCCGCCAAAAGTATTCCATCACTGGATGAAAGCTTTGTCGTGATTCATTTTCGGAACCTGGAAGGGATCGACTTCCCGTGGCTACTGGCCATGCTGCAGGGATCATTCATTTCCCACATCAATACGTTGGTTGTTCCGGGCGGGAAAATGGGTTTGGCGATGGAATTGATTATGCTGCCGCTGGTCCAGCGACTGATGGAAGGCAAAAAGATAGAGTAAGGTGTTATTTTGCCGGATGGCGGCTGATGCCTTATCCGGCCTACGCGTTTATATCCTGTAGGCCTGATAAGTGAAACGCCATCAGGCATGACATCACGAAGCAGCAACCACTTCATAGGAGTGGGTAATGTTCACCGCCTTTTCCAGCATCAGCGCCACAGAGCAATATTTTTCCGCAGAGAGATCGACTGCGCGCGAAACGGACGCATCTTTCAGATCGTTACCCGTTACGATGAAATGCAGGTTAATGTGGGTAAACAGGCGCGGCGCTTCATCACGACGCTCTGAGGTCAGTTTCACTTCGCAGTTGGTCACATCCTGACGACCTTTTTGCAGGATCGAAACCACATCAATTGCGCTGCAACCACCCGCAGCCATTAATACCATTTCCATCGGGCTCGGCGCTTTATCACCGGAGTTACCGTCCATCAAAATTTGGTGACCAGAGGCGGACTCACCGAGGAAGGTTAACCCCTCAACCCACTTTACACGCGCTTGCATATTTCGTAACTCCAATGTTTCAATTTTCCTGACAGATTACGCGTACATAACAATTCTCGCAACGGAAGGCGACCTGCGTCATGCTGAAGCGAGACACCAGGAGACACACGGCGAAAGCTATGCTAAAACAGTCAGGATGCTACAGTAATACATTGACGTACTGCATGTATGCAGAGGACATCACATTACAGGCTGCAGTTAATTTTTGACAGCCCCTTTCCCAGGTAGCGGGAAGCATATTTTTGCAAACCCAGAGGCAGCGTCGTTTTCTGGCTCTGGAGACAGCTTATAACAGAGGATAACCGCGCATGGTGCTTGGCAAACCGCAAACAGACCCGACTCTCGAATGGTTCTTGTCTCATTGCCATATTCATAAGTACCCATCGAAGAGCACGCTGATTCACCAGGGTGAAAAAGCGGAAACGTTGTATTACATCGTTAAAGGCTCAGTGGCAGTGCTGATCAAAGATGAAGAAGGGAAAGAAATGATCCTTTCTTATCTGAATCAGGGCGATTTTATTGGTGAATTAGGCCTCTTCGAAGAAGGTCAGGAACGTAGCGCCTGGGTACGAGCCAAAACCGCATGTGAAGTCGCTGAAATTTCATACAAAAAATTTCGCCAATTAATCCAGGTCAACCCGGATATTCTGATGCGCCTGTCTTCACAGATGGCTCGTCGCCTGCAGGTCACGTCTGAAAAAGTCGGCAACCTAGCCTTCCTCGACGTAACGGGTCGTATCGCGCAGACTCTGCTGAATCTGGCGAAACAGCCTGATGCGATGACCCACCCGGACGGCATGCAGATTAAAATCACCCGTCAGGAAATCGGCCAGATCGTTGGCTGCTCCCGTGAGACCGTTGGTCGTATTCTGAAGATGCTGGAAGATCAAAACCTGATCTCCGCACACGGTAAGACCATCGTCGTCTACGGCACCCGTTAACCCCATCGAAGTGGCGCGTTACTCAGTGATGCGCCACTTTTGTTTACACCGATGTGGCGAAGACTGATATACCATCCAGAGATCAACTACGCACTACGGCAGACGCTGGTGCTATGTTTACCTGTGGCTGTTGGTCTGATCATCGGTCAGCTTCATCTGGGACTCCTCTTCTCCCTGGTCCCTGCCTGTTGCAACATTGCCGGCCTTGATACCCCGCACAAGCGCTTTTTCAAACGTTTAGCTATTGGCGCGTCTTTGTTTGCCGGTTGCAGTCTGATCATGCAGTTGCTGCTGGCACAGGCCATACCGCTGCCGCTTATCCTCACCGGACTGACGCTGATTCTTGGCGTAACCGCCGAGCTAAGCCCTCTGCATG
The DNA here is from genome assembly GCF_005281245.1 of Citrobacter sp. wls826. NCBI lineage: Bacteria > Pseudomonadati > Pseudomonadota > Gammaproteobacteria > Enterobacterales > Enterobacteriaceae > Citrobacter > Citrobacter sp. wls826. The sequence goes on along the minus strand of NZ_SZWS01000053.1, from coordinate 321,536 downwards.
CCCGACTGTTACCGGCCTCACTTATCGCCGCGATTTTCACGCTAAGCCTGGTCGGGAACATGCCCGTCTGGGAACCGTTGCTGATCTATGCGCTGGGCACGTTATGGTACGGCCTGTTCAACTGGTTCTGGTTCTGGATGTGGCGCGAGCAGCCGCTCCGTGAATCGCTCAGCTTGTTGTACCGTGAATTAGCCGATTACTGTGAGGCCAAGTACAGCCTGCTGACCCAGCATGCCGATCCGGAAAAAGCGCTGCCTCCCCTGCTGGTTCGCCAGCAGAAAGCGGTGGATCTGATTACCCAGTGCTACCAGCAAATGCATATGCTGTCGGCGCATCGCAACAACGATTACAAGCGCCTGCTGCGTGCCTTTCAGGAGGCACTGGACTTGCAGGAGCATATTTCCGTCAGCCTCCACCAGCCGGAAGAGGTGCAAAAGCTGGTCGAACGTAGCCACGCCGAACAGGTGATTCGCTGGAATGCGCGCACCGTCGCCGAACGCCTTCGGGTACTGGCCGATGATATTTTGTATCACCGCTTGCCGACCCGTTTCTCGATGGACAAGCAGATTGGCACGCTGGAGAAAATCGCCAACCAGCACCCGGACAATCCGGTGGGACAATTTTGCTACTGGCACTTCAGCCGTATTGCCCGCGTGCTACGCACCCAGCGACCGCTGTACGCCCGAGATTTAATGGCGGACAAGCAGCGTCGGTTGCCGCTGATCCCGGCCCTGAAAAACTATCTGTCGTTGAAATCGCCGGCGCTGCGTAATGCCGGACGCATCAGTGTCATGCTAAGTATCGCCAGCCTGATGGGCAGCGCTTTACACCTGCCAAAGCCTTACTGGATTTTGATGACTATCCTGTTCGTCACGCAAAATGGCTACGGAGCAACCCGGGTACGTATTTTACACCGTTCAGCAGGAACGCTCGTTGGACTGGTCATTGCCGGGGTCACCCTGCACTTTCATATTCAGGAAGGTTACACGCTGGCAGGCATGCTGCTGATTACCCTGGGTAGCTATCTGATCATGCGCAAAAACTACGGCTGGGCTACCGTCGGCTTTACGGTCACGGCGGTATACACCCTGCAACTGCTGACGCTGAACGGAGAACAGTTTATCGTGCCGCGGTTTGTCGATACGGTTATTGGCTGCTTAATCGCCTTTGGCGGTACACTCTGGCTGTGGCCGCAGTGGCAGAGCGGCCTGCTGCGTAAGAACGCCCATGATGCGTTAGAAGCCGATCAGGAGGCCATTCGCCTGATCCTCAGCAACGATCCGCAGGCCACGCCGCTGGCGTATCAACGCATGCGGGTCAATCAGGCGCATAACACGTTGTTCAACTCACTGAACCAGGCGATGCAGGAGCCAGGATTCAACTCGCACTACCTGGCGGACATGAAACTGTGGGTCACGCACAGCCAGTTCATCGTCGAGCACATCAACGCGATGACCACACTGGCAAGGGAACACACAATGCTGACGCCGGATTTAGCGCAGCGGTATCTGGAATCCTGTGAAATTGCGCTCCAGCGCTGTCAGCAGCGGCTGGAATATGACGGACCGGGAAGCTCAGGCGATGTGAATATTCTCGAAGCGCCAGAGATGCTGTCCCACGGTCCGTTAAGCACCCTTGAGCAGCATCTGCAACGGATACTGGGGCATCTGAACACCATGCACACCATTTCGTCGGTAGCATGGCGTCAGCGACCGCACCACGGAATCTGGCTGAGCCGCCGTCTGCGGGACATGAAAGGTTAAGATCGACTGCCGGATGCGCTGTGCTTATCCGGCAACAGGTAATCAGGCAACGACTTTCGCTACCGCTTGTGCGAAACGCTGCATCCCTTCATCGATATCCGCCTGCTCAACTACCAGCGACGGCGCGAAACGCATCACGTCCGGTCCGGCGTTGAGTACCATCACCCCTTCGTGCGCGGCGGCATACAGGAAATCGCGCGCCCGGCCTTTAAACTGCGGCTTCAGCTCGGCGCCAATCAGCAGCCCCATCCCGCGAATATCGCTGAAAATGTCGAACTGTTGATCAATTTTCTGCAAATGTTGGACAAACGCCTGACGTTTAGCCTGAATACCTTCCAACACTTCCGGCGTGTTGATGATATCAAACGCTGCCCCCGCAACTGCGCAGGCCAGCGGATTACCACCGTAAGTGGAACCGTGCGAACCCACATGAAATGCGGAGGCAATCTCTTGGGTGGTCAGCACCGCGCTCACCGGGAAGCCGCCGCCGAGGGCCTTCGCGCTGGTGAGGATATCCGGCGTCACGCCATAGTGCATATAGGCAAACAGATCGCCGGTACGGCCCATCCCGCTCTGCACTTCATCCAATACCAATAGCGCCTGGTGTTGGTCGCAAAGTTCACGCAAACCTTGCAGGAACTCCGGCGTTGCCGCAGTGACGCCACCTTCCCCCTGAATAGGCTCAACCACTACCGCACAGGTGTGATCGTCCATCACCGCTTTGACCGCATGCAGATCGTTAAACGGTACATGGATGATATCCGCTGGTTTTGGTCCAAAACCGTCAGAATATTTCGGCTGCCCGCCGACGGACACGGTAAACAGCGAACGGCCGTGAAACGCATTATGGAAGGCAATGATTTTGGTTTTGAACGGGCTATGGCGCACGCAGGCATAGTGGCGCGCCAGCTTAAAGGCGGTTTCGTTAGCTTCGGTACCCGAGTTCATGAACAGCACGCGCTCGGCGAAGGTCGCATCAATGATTTTACGGCCCAGGCGCAACGCCGGTTCGTTGGTGAAAACGTTGCTGGTATGCCACAGGGTTTCACCCTGGGTTTTTAACGCCTCCACCAGGGCCGGATGGCAATGCCCTAGTGCAGTAACTGCAATGCCGCCCGCGAAATCAACATACTCTTTGCCCTGTTGATCCCAGACTCGACTCCCTTTTCCTTTTACCGGGATAAACTCAGCCGGTGCATAAATCGGCAGAATCACTTCATCGAATGTCGCGCGCGTAATTGCAGTTTGTTCAGTTGCCATGTCATTGCCACCCTGTTAAGCAGAAATGTTAGTGAAATTATAATCACAAAATATGAATAAAAAATCACTGAATAGCAACCACAAATCACCTGTTGAGGAAATTAGCCAGCAGTTGATGCCCCTGTTCGCTGAGAATACTCTCCGGGTGAAACTGCACACCTTCCATATCCCACTCGCGGTGACGAATGCCCATAATCTCCTGCGTTTCACTCCAGGCCGTCACCTCAAAGCAGTCAGGAAGCGTCGCGGGGGCAACCACCAGAGAGTGGTAGCGCGTCACCGTTAATGGGTTGGCGAGCCCCTGAAAAACACCCTGCCCGTTATGCGTAATTGGCGAGGTTTTACCGTGCATCACTTTAGCTGCCCGAACCACTGTCGCGCCAAAGGCCTGCGCCATAGCCTGATGTCCCAGACAAACACCCAGCAGGGGCGTCTTGCCCGCGAAATGACGAATAACATCCAATGAGATCCCAGCGTCATCCGGCGTGCAGGGGCCTGGGGATATTACGATTTTTTGCGGGCTTAGCGCGTCGATTTGCGCCAGCGTCAGTTCGTCGTTGCGCCTGACAAGGACATCAGCGCCCAGTTCGCAGAAGTATTGGTACAGGTTCCAGGTAAAAGAATCATAGTTATCGATAAGCAGGATCATGGCGGCTCCGGTACATAAGAACCGCGCTATTCTACTCAGTTTCCGGGGCTTCGCTTACCACTTTACGAAATATCGCCCTAAGCGCAGACAGGTCCCCCATCGCCCCACTCTGATTAGCCAGGTTCCACTCCTCAACCGGAATGTCATCCCAGCTCAATATATACCCGGCATGAATCGCTAACTGTTCGAAAAAAATTCGCTGTGCCAGACCGCTGCCAATACGAAACGGATGCAGCACGTTGATTTCGCAATAATAGTGCGCAAGACGATCCACAAACTTATCTTCCGGTAACCCCACCAACCAGGACTCGTCTTCCAGGTCCTGCATCAGCGCATTGCCCTCTTTCTCGATATAAGCGAAATGACAAAAGCGGGTATCGCCCTGGTAAATATCCACTTCTCGCAGATGTCCCGCCCAGTCAAAAATATCCCGATACAGTTGGCGATGAATGGCGCACAGATGCGGCAAGCCCCGTTTAAGCGGGCCTAATTCGATAGTGGCCGCACGCAGCGCCGTCAGTTCATACGCCGCCTGCGCCAGGCGCTGTGCCTGATGAATCCCCAGACGGTTACGCATGACATTCAGGCCCGGATACAAATAGGGATCGCGTCCATCACCGAATTTATCGCTCATAGTGCCCCCTCAACTCTTCAAGACGCGCCAGGGCGTCTTCCGTGCTCAAAGTCACCCGTGGAATATCCACGCCTTCCAGCCGCCGACTGGCCTGGAAATTGGCATTTCGCCGTTGTTCCCAGAGTCTGGACTTTTGTTTATCGGTGAGTTTTTTCACGTGACCTCCCTGAATGAGCCGACACTTGCCACAAGTATAAGCGGCAATTTCAGGTTACGCAGAGAAGGGAAAGAACGCGGACAGGAACTGCCCGCGTAAAAGACGTTTACGGCAGGACTTTGGCAGACAGGATAACAATCGGTTTTGACGGGACATTCTGGTAAGGACCAACATCATGGGTCTGCACCTGAGAGATCTTATCCGCGACATCCATACCTTTCACAACTTTACCGAAGACCGCGTACCCAAAGTCGCGCTGGCCGTGATCGAGGAACGCATTGTCTGCAATATTGATAAAGAACTGGCTGGTCGCGCTGTCTTTATCTGCTGTACGCGCCATGGCAATCGTGCCGCGGGTATTACGCAGTCCGTTATCAGCTTCATTCTTGATTGGCGGGTTAGGTTTCTTCTGCTGCATCTGCTCGGTAAAACCGCCGCCCTGCACCATGAAGCCAGGGATCACGCGGTGGAACGTGGTGTTGTTATAGAAACCGCTGTTGACATAATCGACAAAGTTTTTCACTGAAACTGGGGCTTTCTGACTGTTCAGCTCCAGCTCAATGTTACCGGCAGAGGTTGTCAGCAGGACATGCGGGTCACCTTTTGCTGCCAGTGCTGCGGGAGAAAGAGCAGAAAGAGCGAGAACAGCTGCAACAGCCGCCAGAGTCGATTTGAGCATGAGAATTCCTTAACAAGAGCAGAAATGAAGCAAGTGAATTGATTCTAAAGAGCCTTCAAGAACAAGGCCATCCCTTTACTTAATTTTACGTACTTGAAACAAATGTAACCTTATAGCCTCAAGATTCAATGCGATCTAGATCACATAAAAAAATGTAACGTAGCAAGTAATTACCAATAAACATTTAAATGCATCACTAAAGCGCCTAAAATCTGCCCGCTCACGGCGCAGTCAATGCGCCTAACACTTCTATACAGGCCAGTCATGACTAACAGCAATCGCATCAAGCTCACATGGATTAGCTTTCTCTCCTACGCCCTGACAGGCGCGTTGGTAATTGTCACCGGGATGGTGATGGGAAACATCGCAGATTACTTCCATTTGCCCGTTTCCAGTATGAGTAACACCTTCACCTTTCTGAATGCCGGCATTCTGATCTCTATTTTTCTGAATGCATGGCTGATGGAAATTGTGCCACTGAAAACCCAGTTGCGCTTTGGCTTTATCCTGATGGTTCTGGCGGTCGCCGGACTGATGCTCAGCCATAGCCTGGCCTTGTTCTCAGCCGCCATGTTTGTACTGGGTCTGGTGAGCGGTATCACCATGTCGATTGGTACGTTCCTGGTGACTCAGATGTACGAAGGTCGCCAGCGCGGTTCCCGCCTGCTGTTTACTGACTCCTTCTTCAGCATGGCCGGCATGATTTTTCCGATGGTGGCAGCATTCCTGTTAGCGCGCAGCATCGAATGGTATTGGGTTTATGCCTGCATCGGCCTGGTATACGTCGCCATTTTCCTGCTGACCTTCGGCTGCGAATTCCCGGCGCTGGGTAAACACGCGCAGCAACCGGACGCGCCAGTGGTAAAAGAAAAATGGGGCATTGGCGTGCTGTTCCTGGCGATCGCCGCGCTGTGCTACATCCTCGGTCAGTTGGGCTTTATCTCCTGGGTGCCGGAATACGCCAAAAGTCTGGGCATGAGCCTGAACGACGCAGGTAAACTGGTCAGCGACTTCTGGATGTCTTACATGGTTGGCATGTGGGCATTTAGCTTTATCCTGCGTTTCTTCGATTTGCAGCGCATCCTGACCGTACTGGCGGGTGTGGCCACCGTCCTGATGTATCTGTTTATCACCGGTACGCCGGAGCATATGCCGTGGTTCATTCTGACGTTGGGCTTCTTCTCCAGCGCGATTTATACCACCATCATTACCCTCGGCTCCCAGCAGACGAAGGTCGCATCACCTAAACTGGTTAACTTCGTTCTGACCTGTGGCACCATCGGTACTATGCTCACCTTCGTGGTCACTGGCCCTATCGTGGCGCACAGCGGTCCGCTGGCGGCATTGCAGACGGCTAACGGCTTGTATGCGGTCGTATTCGTGATGTGCTTTATTCTTGGGTTCGTCACGCGTCATCGCCAGCATAACGCGCCCGCAACGCATTAATCTGAGTGCCGGATGGCGATGCTAACGCATCTTATCCGGCCTACAAGACAAGCTGTTCGTAGGCCGGATAAGGCGCAGACGCCCTCCGGCCTATTCCCGCGCCCTCTTCTTTCTCTGGTGCTGTAGGCCAATTCTTACAAAAACCCCTTAATTTGTACGCTATTTATACAAACACGAAAAGCCTGTTAATTCCGTAACTTATAAAAATGCAGTTAAATCAGCTATATACCTCTTAAGGAGTATATAAAGGCGAATTTGATTTGCATCAATAAGCGGGGTTGCTGAATCGTTAAGGTAGGCAGTAATAGAAAAGAAATCGAGGCAAAAATGAGCAAAGTCAGACTCGCTATTATCGGTAATGGTATGGTCGGCCATCGCTTTATTGAGGATCTTCTTGATAAATCCGACGCTGCCAATTTTGATATTACCGTCTTCTGTGAAGAACCCCGCAAAGCGTACGACCGTGTCCACCTGTCGTCCTACTTCTCCCACCACACCGCCGAAGAACTTTCTCTGGTGCGTGAAGGATTCTACGAGAAGCATGGCGTTAAGGTGTTAGTGGGCGAGCGCGCAATCACCATCAACCGCCAGGAGAAGGTGATCCACTCCAGCGCGGGTCGTACGGTCTATTACGATAAGCTGATCATGGCGACAGGCTCTTATCCGTGGATCCCACCGATTAAAGGTTCGGAAACCCAAGACTGCTTCGTTTACCGCACCATCGAAGACCTCAACGCCATTGAGTCTTGCGCGCGCCGTAGCAAACGTGGTGCCGTCGTCGGCGGTGGCCTGCTGGGCCTGGAAGCCGCCGGGGCGCTGAAAAGCCTCGGCGTTGAAACCCACGTGATTGAATTTGCCCCGATGCTGATGGCCGAACAGTTGGATCACATGGGTGGCGAGCAGTTACGTCGCAAAATTGAAAGCATGGGCGTGCGTGTCCACACCAGCAAAAACACTAAAGAGATCGTCCAGGAAGGCACCGAAGCGCGCAAAACCATGCGTTTTGCCGACGGTAGCGAACTGGAAGTCGATTTCATCGTCTTTTCTACCGGTATTCGCCCACGCGACAAACTGGCCACCCAATGCGGCCTGGACGTTGCGCCGCGCGGTGGTATTGTGATTAACGATACTTGCCAGACTTCTGATCCGGACATCTATGCCATCGGCGAATGCGCCAGCTGGAACAACCGCGTGTATGGTCTGGTCGCTCCAGGCTACAAAATGGCGCAGGTTGCCGTTGACCATATTATCGAAACCGAAAACGCCTTTGAAGGTGCGGATCTGAGCGCCAAGCTGAAGCTGCTCGGTGTTGACGTCGGCGGGATTGGCGACGCGCATGCGCGCACGCCGGGCGCCCGTAGCTACGTCTATCTCGACGAAAGCAAAGAAGTCTACAAACGCCTCATCGTTAGCGAAGATAACAAAACCCTGCTCGGGGCGGTTTTAGTCGGTGACACCAGCGATTACGGCAACCTGCTGCAGCTGGTGCTGAACGCCATCGAACTGCCGGAAAACCCAGACTCACTGATTCTGCCAGCTCACGCGGGCAGCGGTAAGCCGTCTATCGGTGTCGATAAACTGCCGGACAGCGCGCAGATTTGCTCCTGCTTCGACGTCACCAAAGGCATGCTGATCGCCGCTATCAACAAAGGCTGCCACACCGTTGCGGCGCTGAAAGCTGAAACCAAAGCTGGTACCGGCTGCGGCGGGTGTATCCCGTTGGTAACGCAGGTCCTGAACGCTGAACTGGCGAAACAGGGGATCGAAGTTAACAACAACCTGTGTGAACACTTCCCGTACTCGCGTCAGGAACTGTTCCATCTGATCCGTGTAGAAGGAATTAAAACCTTCGAAGAGCTGCTGGCAAAACACGGGAAAGGCTACGGCTGTGAAGTGTGTAAACCAACCGTAGGTTCCCTGCTGGCCTCCTGCTGGAATGAGTACATCCTCAAACCACAGCACACGCCGCTGCAGGACACTAACGACAACTTCCTGGCGAACATCCAGAAAGACGGTACCTACTCCGTGATCCCGCGCTCCGCGGGCGGAGAAATTACTCCTGAAGGCCTCGTGGCCGTGGGCCGTATCGCGCGTGAATTTAACCTGTATACCAAAATCACCGGTTCTCAGCGTATCGGCCTGTTCGGCGCGCAAAAAGATGACCTGCCGGAAATCTGGCGTCAGCTGATTGAAGCGGGCTTTGAAACCGGTCACGCATACGCCAAAGCCCTGCGTATGGCGAAAACCTGCGTAGGCAGTACCTGGTGCCGTTATGGCGTCGGCGATAGCGTCGGATTCGGCGTGGAGCTGGAAAACCGCTACAAGGGCATTCGTACCCCGCACAAAATGAAATTCGGCGTCTCCGGCTGTACCCGTGAATGTGCGGAAGCTCAGGGCAAAGACGTGGGTATCATCGCCACTGAGAAAGGCTGGAACTTGTACGTTTGCGGTAACGGCGGGATGAAACCTCGTCATGCAGACCTGCTGGCAGCGGATATCGACCGCGAAACGCTGCTCAAATACCTTGATCGTTTCATGATGTTCTACATCCGTACCGCCGACAAACTGACCCGAACCGCACCATGGTTAGACAACCTGGAAGGCGGTATCGAATATCTGAAATCGGTCATCATCGACGACAAACTGGGGCTGAACCAGCACCTGGAAGAAGAGATGGCCCGTCTGCGTGAAGCGGTGGTCTGCGAGTGGACAGAGACAGTTAACACCCCATCCGCACAGGTTCGCTTCAAACACTTTATCAACAGCGATCAACGCGATCCGAATGTCCAGGTTGTGCCTGAACGTGAACAACATCGTCCGGCCACGCCCTATGAGCGTATCCCGGTGACTCTGGTGGAGGAAAACGCATGAGCCAGTGGAAAAACATCTGCAAAATCGATGACATTCTGCCTGCAACAGGCGTCTGCGCCCTGTTAGGTAGCGAGCAAGTTGCGATTTTCCGCCCGTATCACAGCGACCAGGTGTTTGCGATCAGCAACATCGACCCATTCTTCGAGTCCAGCGTGCTTTCTCGTGGGCTGATTGCTGAACATCAGGGCGAATTGTGGGTCGCCAGCCCGCTGAAAAAACAGCGCTTTCGCTTAAGCGACGGTCTGTGCATGGAAGACGAACAGTTCTCCGTGAAACATTACGAAGCCCGAG
>NZ_SZWS01000053.1:305464-311736 GCF_005281245.1 Citrobacter sp. wls826 | reverse complement strand
CACGGTGCAACTGCGCGGTTAATAAATTTTTGGGAGGCGCAACGCCTCCCCTTTTTTGACGTATTTGTAGGTCTTTTATTTGTAGGCCTGATAAGCGTAGCGCCATCCGGCCTACGGTTACGATTTCTTTTTATTGTTTGTACTTCAAGGATAATCAACACATGTTCACAGACACTATTAATAAGTGTGCGGCTAACGCTGCGCGCATCGCACGCCTCTCGGCTAATAACCCGCTCGGATTCTGGATCAGTTCGGCAATGGCAGGAGCCTATGTGGGTCTCGGCATCATTCTTATTTTCACCCTCGGTAATCTGCTCGACCCGTCCGTACGTCCTCTGGTAATGGGTGCAACCTTTGGTATTGCCTTAACGCTGGTTATTATCGCCGGTTCTGAACTGTTCACCGGACACACGATGTTCCTGACGCTTGGCGTTAAAGCGGGCACCATCAGTCACGGTCAGATGTGGGCAATCCTGCCAAAAACCTGGCTGGGTAACCTGGTCGGATCCGTGTTTGTCGCTCTGCTTTACAGTTGGGGCGGCGGTAGCCTGCTGCCGGTCGATACCAGCATCGTCCATTCGGTGGCGTTGGCGAAAACGACCGCGCCAGCAACGGTCCTGTTCTTTAAAGGCGCGCTGTGTAACTGGTTGGTTTGTCTGGCAATCTGGATGGCAATTCGTACCGAGGGCGCAGCAAAATTCCTCGCTATCTGGTGGTGTCTACTGGCGTTTATCGCTTCCGGTTACGAGCACTCGGTTGCCAACATGACGCTGTTTGCCCTCTCCTGGTTCGGCCACCACAGCGAAGCCTATACCCTGTCAGGAATTGGTCATAACCTGTTGTGGGTGACACTCGGTAATACTTTGTCCGGTGTCGTATTCATGGGATTGGGTTATTGGTATGCTACGCCAAAATCGGAGCGTCCTGCTCCGGCAAAAATCAACCAGCCAGAGGCTACTGCCAATAATTAAGGGGTAATGTCGTGGATCATTTGCCTATATTTTGTCAACTACGTGACCGCGACTGCTTGATCGTCGGCGGTGGTGATGTCGCAGAACGCAAAGCGCGGTTACTGCTGGAAGCGGGCGCCCGTATAACGGTTAATGCGCTGGCGTTTATTCCGCAGTTCACCGTATGGGCAGATGAAGGCATGCTGACGCTGGTTGAGGGACCGTTCGACGAGTCCCTGCTCGACACCTGCTGGCTGGCTATTGCCGCCACCGATGACGATGCCGTCAACCAAAGCGTCAGCACCGCCGCAGAATCACGTCGTATTTTCTGCAACGTGGTCGATGCGCCAAAAGCAGCCAGTTTTATCATGCCCTCCATTATCGACCGCTCGCCGCTGATGGTGGCGGTCTCCTCCGGCGGTACATCGCCGGTGCTTGCCCGTCTGCTACGTGAAAGACTTGAATCTGTGCTGCCTCAGCATCTGGGCCAGGTCGCGCAATATGCAGGCAAGTTACGCGCCCGAGTGAAAGAACAGTTTGCCAGCATGGGTGAACGTCGCCGCTTCTGGGAAAAATTGTTCGTGAATGACCGCCTGGCGCAGTCGCTGGCGAACAGTGACCAGAAAGCCGTCGAGGAAACCACCGAGCAGTTGCTCAGTGAACCGTTGGACCATCGAGGCGAAGTAGTGCTGGTTGGCGCCGGTCCTGGCGATGCCGGGCTGCTGACGCTGAAAGGTCTACAGCAGATCCAGCAAGCGGATGTCGTGGTTTATGACCGTCTGGTATCCGACGACATCATGAACCTTGTACGCCGCGATGCCGACCGGGTGTTCGTCGGTAAACGCGCGGGCTACCACTGTGTACCGCAGGAAGAAATTAACCAGATCCTGCTGCGTGAAGCGCAACAGGGCAAACGCGTCGTGCGCCTGAAAGGTGGCGACCCGTTCATCTTTGGCCGTGGTGGCGAAGAGCTGGAAACCCTGTGTCATGCCGGTATTCCATTCTCCGTTGTGCCAGGTATTACCGCAGCATCCGGTTGTTCCGCCTATTCCGGCATTCCACTGACCCATCGAGATTACGCCCAGAGTGTACGTCTGGTCACCGGGCACCTGAAAACCGGCGGCGAGCTGGACTGGGAAAATCTGGCGGCAGAGAAACAGACGCTGGTGTTCTACATGGGCCTCAATCAGGCGGCTACTATCCAGGAAAAACTGATCGAATTTGGCATGCAACCCGATATGTCTGTCGCGCTGGTAGAAAACGGTACCTCCGTGAAGCAACGCGTTGTTAACGGGGTGCTTTCGCAACTCGGCGAACTGGCGCAGCAGGTTGAAAGCCCGGCGCTGATTATCGTCGGCCGCGTGGTTGGACTACGCGATAAGCTGAACTGGTTTTCGAACCATTAATTGAATGCTGAAAAATGCCCTGATATTGGACTGCCCCCATAAAGTTGGACAGTTCGTATTCAGGGCATTTATTTATCTTCCGATAGAAATAAATAACCGATATACGCTATATACTCGCCTCAGTAGCCCAACCGTTAATCATTAATTAAATATATCTTTAAAACATTTAAATTCATTGAAAGCATATTTTATATAAAACTTGTTATGTCCTAATCCGGACTACTTTAAGTTTATTTTAGTTGATATCTTAACCGCCGAGAAATGGATTTCATCCATTTAAAAATAGATATCTTACAAGGATTTTAACATGCTGAAATTTGCAAAAATCACTATCGTTGCTGGTGTTCTGGCTACGCTGACCGCGTGTACTGGTCATGTCGATAACAAAAAAGATAACTGCACCTACGATTACTTCCTGCATCCGGCAATTTCTATTTCTAAAATTATTGGTGGCTGTGGCCCGGCTGCAGATCTGTAACAGAAGCGATTGCGCAGATACAAAAAAACCGGGAAATCCCCGGTTTTTATATTTATAGGTTAAATGCTCATTCACACGTTACCGCACTTCTCGCCGAGCAGGTAGCGGGCCAGGGTTGTCAGTCCCTCCTCTCTCTTGATAAATATCCGACGCATTTTATATCTTCAGTAAATTGAATATTTATATCTTCATTAAAGTGATTGATATAAGGAAATATGCAAACGGCGAGGCGCTTCATATTTTTTGAGATTCACTAGCGAACAGGCGAAAAAAAACCGGGTAGAACCCGGTTTCTTCAGCAACGCAGAGCGCATTACGGCTTGGCGACAAAACCAATCGCTTCGTAAACCGCTTTCAGCGTAACAGACGCGCGTGCGCTGGCTTTTTCCGCGCCATCTTTCATCACCTGCTGCAGGAAAGCTTCATCGTTACGGAAACGGTGATAACGCTCCTGAAGCTCGGTCAGCATGCCGGAAACGGCCTCTGCGACTTCACCTTTCAGATGACCATACATCTTGCCTTCAAAGTGCTGTTCCAGCTCCGGAATGCTCTGGCCGGTAACGGCAGAGAGGATATCCAGCAGGTTGGAAACACCCGCTTTATTCTGCACGTCGTAGCGTACAACAGGCGGCTCTTCGGAATCGGTCATCGCACGTTTGATTTTCTTAACCACGGATTTCGGATCTTCCAGCAGGCCGATCACATTGTTGCGGTTGTCATCCGACTTGGACATTTTCTTCGTCGGCTCCAGTAGCGACATCACGCGCGCACCGGATTTAGGAATGAACGGCTCAGGCACTTTGAAGATGTCGCCATACAGGGCGTTGAAGCGCTGGGCGATATCGCGGCTTAGTTCCAGATGCTGTTTCTGATCTTCGCCAACCGGTACCTGGTTGGTCTGATACAGCAGGATGTCTGCCGCCATCAGCACCGGATAATCAAACAGACCGGCGTTGATGTTCTCCGCATAGCGTGCGGATTTATCTTTGAACTGGGTCATACGGCTCAGCTCGCCGAAATAGGTGTAGCAGTTCAGCGCCCAACCTAACTGCGCGTGTTCCGGTACATGAGACTGGACGAAAATGGTGCTTTTTTCAGGATCGATACCGCATGCCAGATACAGCGCCAGCGTATCGAGCGTTGCTTTACGCAGCTGCTGAGCATCCTGACGAACGGTGATGGCATGTTGGTCAACGATGCAGTAGATGCAATGGTAGTCATCCTGCATGCTCACCCACTGACGCAGCGCACCCATATAGTTGCCAATGGTCAATTCACCTGAGGGCTGTGCGCCACTAAAAACGATGGGCTTAGTCATTTTTTGATTCCTGATTTTCGCTATGCGGAAGCCCGAGAACGGGCAGTAGTTCATTAATACGGTCGTAAATAACGTCGGGTTGACTCAGCGCGATCGACTCGCCGTAGTTGTAGCCATAAGTCAGACCAACGGACGGACAGCCAGCAGCTTTTGCCGCCTGAATATCATTACGTGAATCCCCTACGAAGAGCAATTGCTCAGGCTTGATGCCAAGCTTGCTTGCTACCAGCAGTAGCGGATCCGGATGCGGTTTTTTATTCTGCACGTCGTCACCACCGATGACCACGCTAAAGTATTTGGCGATATCTAACGCCTCAAGCAATGGCGCGACAAACGGGGTCGGTTTGTTGGTCACCAGACCCAGCGGCAATCCTTTCGCATGCATCGCGCCCAGCGTGTCGGCAACATCAGGGAACAGGAATGTCCCCTCTTCTGCGACATCGCCGTAGTATCTGTCGAACAGCTTACGCAAAATACGCACCTGTTCTTCAGCGGGGATATCATCATCAACGGGCAGTTTACCCATTGTCTTACGTAGTGTGGCGCGCTCCTGACGCGACCACGCCAGCGCGCGCTCCATCAGTACATCTGCACCGTTGCCAATCCAGGTGATAACGCGTTCTTCACCGGCAATCGGCAGTTCCAGCGCATACAGCGCCATATCCACCGCTGCGGTTAATCCCGGCGCGCTGTCGACCAGCGTACCGTCGAGGTCAAATGCAACGCCCCGAATATCCTGAAACTTATCCATGACTTACCTTCGCCAGTTCATTGCGCATTTCATCAATGACTTTTTTGTAGTCTGGTTGGTCGAAAATAGCAGAGCCTGCGACAAACATATCTGCACCCGCCGCCGCGATTTCACCAATGTTGTTCACCTTGACGCCGCCGTCCACTTCGAGGCGGATATCGTAGCCAGATTCATCAATACGACGACGCACTTCGCGCAGCTTATCCAGCGTTTGTGGGATAAAGGACTGCCCGCCAAAGCCTGGGTTAACGGACATCAGCAGGATCACATCGAGCTTATCCATGACGTAGTCCAGATAGCTCAGCGGTGTTGCCGGGTTAAACACCAGGCCCGCTTTACAGCCATGCTCTTTGATCAGCTGTAAAGTGCGATCGACGTGCTCGGAGGCTTCCGGGTGAAAAGTAATGATGCTCGCGCCGGCGGCGGCGAAGTCCGGGACAATACGATCGACCGGTTTCACCATCAGATGAACGTCAATCGGGGCAGTAATGCCATATTTACGCAGCGATTTCAGTACCATCGGGCCGATGGTCAGGTTCGGTACGTAGTGATTGTCCATGACATCGAAGTGTACGACATCGGCACCGGCAGTCAGCGCTCTCGCGGTGTCCTCACCCAGGCGGGCAAAATCAGCCGACAGAATTGAGGGGGCGATCAAATACTGTTTCATCCGCTTCTCCTTGAGAATTATTTCTTCGCAGGCGTTACAACTCCTGGTTTATACAGTGCCAGCAGTTCGTTCACCTTTTTACGCGTGCCGCCATTGCTGCTAATGCTGCGCCGCACTTTGACCTGAAAATGTTTCGCCGATCGGTACCATTCGCGGGTATCGGGCGTGTCATGGTTCGAAATTAACACCGGGATCTGCTTACTGACCAGTTTTTCTGCCATCTCGGCCAGATGCGCCTGCTCTTTTGGGCTAAAGCTGTTGGTATGATACGCGGTGAAATTTGCCGTCGCCGAAAGCGGTGCATAAGGCGGGTCACAATAGACCACAGAGTTGCTATCCGCACGGTCCATGCACTCTTCATAGGAGAGACAATGGAACTCCGCATTCTGCGCTTTTTCAGCAAAATGGTACAACTCGGCTTCCGGGAAGTAAGGTTTTTTATAACGACCAAACGGTACATTAAACTCGCCGCGCAGGTTATAACGGCACAATCCGTTGTAACCAAAGCGGTTCAGATACAAGAACAGCACTGCACGGCGGAACGGATCCTGACTGGCATTAAATTCTTCTCTGAACCGATAGTACACCTCAGCCTGATTAGTTTCAGGCATAAACAGCTCACGCGAAGCCTGCACATACTCATCGGTACGTGTCTTCACGATGTTATAGAGACTGATAAGGTCGCTGTTGATATCGGCA
>NZ_SZWS01000053.1:300811-305413 GCF_005281245.1 Citrobacter sp. wls826 | reverse complement strand
GAGAAAAGTCGGTGTTGAGAAACACCGACCCGGCACCCACGAAAGGTTCAATCAGGCATTCACCCTGAGGTAAATGCCGTTTGATATCATCAAGCAGGGGGTATTTTCCCCCTGCCCATTTCAAAAAAGCGCGATTTTTTTTCATGCTGACTAACTAATTACACCTTCTCCGGCTGTGGAGAAAGCTCCGACAGCATCCTGCGCTTTAGTCTTTGTCCCGCAATTGGGCGAAACAGCAAACCATTGCAGAACATATCCTATCTTACTTCAAATCGGCCTGAACCTGGTGCAGCGGTTTTGCCCACGGATTTTTCGCCTGAATATCGGCGGGTAGCGTAGACACTGCACGTTTCGCATCTTCTTTAGACGCATACACGCCTGTTACCAGAACATACCACGGTTGACCGTTACGCGTCGTCTGATACACCACGTAGTTTTTCAGGTTTTCTTTCTTCGCCCAACCGTTAAGGTTGTCGTAGTTAGAAGAACTGCTGAGCTGCAGCGTGTAATGGCTGGACGGCGCAGATTTTAACGCTCCGACATTTCCTGCACTTTTCGCTCCACCAGCAACAGGTGTTGACGTTGTTGCCGTCGCAGTTGGCGCAGGCGTTGTAGTCGCGGTTGCTTTCGGCTCAACGGTCGCCTTCGGCGTAGCGGTAACCACAGGTGCTTTGGTTGTGGTCGTCGGCGCAGTTGCAGTTGGTTTTGCCTGAGCAACAGGTTTCGGCTCTGTCTGCGTCGCTTTCACCGTAGTTTGCGGTTTGCTCTTCGGCTCAATAACGGCCTGTTTACGTTCCTGGTGTGTCGCAGCAGGGCGTTCAGCCGTTTCCGTTTTCGCAGTCTGGCGCACAGCATTACCATTACGAACTGGCGCAACGGTCGCCGGTTCGGTCGGCAGCGTAGAGTTAACCACTACATTGTTAACCTGCTCCTGGCCTTGCGGTTGCGTCAGAGCGTTGTTCAGATCGCCCTGCACTTCAACACGCTGCTGGCCTTCAGTTGCCGCAGGTGTCTGACCTTGAGTTGGGGTAGAGGAAATCGGCGGTAGGGAAACATCCTGCTGGGTATTGCCAGCGGTCTGCTCAGCGCCTGTTGCAGGCGTAGTCGTGCTCGCCTGATCCGTCGCGTTGTTGCCAGAAAGATCGATGCTCTTCTCACCAGATCCAGCCTGCTCACTGGGAGATGATGAGGGGGCTTTCAGCGCAGAACCGATACCGATGATCAGCAGCAACAGCACCAGGACACCGACACCCATCATCATATACTGACGAGAGGCAGGCTTGCTGGCGGGTTTCTTACGCTTGCGCGGACGGCGTTCTACACGCTCTTCATCCACGTCATCGTCATCAGACTCATACTCTTCTTCAATGTCCCGTTCTTCTTCACGCTCTTTACGTGCGCGCGCAGGACGGCGATCGTCAGCATCCAGATCAACATCATCAAAATTGATTTGCGGCTCATTATCGCGTTCAGACGATTGACGAGAACGACCAGTACGACGATCGCTGGGATCGGGTTTCAGCTCGTCTTCTGGTTTGAATTCATCCATTTAACACCCCACTCAAAGGTTAATGCTTACGACTTTGCACATAACCTGAAGCTAAAAGACCTACGTTTCGCAACGCAAGCCAGACCTTTCTTGTTGTTACGCCGGCTGGCAATCAGCAATAGCGTTAAGAACCACCTCGTGCGACACTCCGCCGCGCACTTCACTCTTCCCTAATGCCAGCGGAAGCACTAAACGAATCTCTCCCGCTAACACTTTTTTATCTCGCAGCATGTGCGGCAGATAAGCCTCGCTGGACATTTCACGCGGTCCATTGACCGGCAAGCCCGCTCGCTGCAGCAGCGTAATGATGCGCTGCGTATCAGCGGAGGTAAACTGTCCAAGACGTTCTGACGTACGAGCAGCCATTACCATACCTGCTGCAACGGCTTCACCATGTAACCAATTGCCATAACCCATTTCAGCTTCGATCGCATGGCCAAACGTGTGTCCCAGATTCAGTAAAGCACGTAAGCCCATTTCACGCTCGTCCGCTGCGACAACTTCTGCTTTCAGCTCACAACAACGACGAATACAGTACGCCATCGCCGGACCATCCAGACGCAATAACGCATCCAGATTTTCTTCCAGCCAACTGAAAAATTCACCGTCAAGGATGATGCCGTATTTGATCACTTCCGCCAGCCCCGATGCCAGCTCACGCGCAGGAAGCGTTTTCAGACAATCGAGATCCACCACCACGGACGCCGGTTGGTAAAACGCGCCAATCATGTTTTTACCGAGGGGATGGTTTACGGCGGTTTTGCCGCCAACGGAGGAGTCGACCTGCGACAACAGGGTTGTCGGGACTTGAATAAAACGAACACCACGCTGATAGCTGGCTGCCGCAAAACCGGTCAGATCGCCTATCACGCCGCCGCCAAGTGCGACTAACGTGGTATCACGACCGTGCGGTTTTTGCAGTAACGCAGTGAAAACCGTATCCAGAACCTTCAGGCTTTTATACTGCTCGCCATCGGGAAGGATAACGCTATCAACGTTAACACCCGCCTGTTCAAGTACGCCGCGAACCTTATCGAGATAAAGGGGAGCCAGGGTTTCGTTGGTTACCAACATAACCTGATCGCCCGATTTCAGCGGTAAGAATGAAGCTGGCTCATTAAACAAACCAGCCGCGATGGTGATAGGGTAACTACGTTCCCCGAGAGTGACTGTAATCCTCTCCATTACGCGACATCCACCTTAGTTACTTGTACCCGCAGACGAGTGTGTATTCAGCCAGAATTAGTTGCTTTCCAGCATATGAATAATCTGGTTTGCTACGACTTTTGCGCTCTGATCGTCGGTGCGAATGGTCACGTCAGCAATCTCTTCGTACAGAGGATTGCGTTCGTCAGCCAACGCTTCCAGAACTTCACGAGGCGGCGATTCTACCTGCAGCAGCGGGCGTTTCTTGTCACGTTGAGTTCGCGCAAGTTGTTTTTCAATTGTCGTTTCAAGATAGACCACGACGCCACGCGCGGAAAGACGGTTACGTGTTTCACGTGATTTAACAGAGCCACCGCCAGTTGCCAGCACAATACCCTGTTTTTCCGTCAACTCGTTGATGACTTTTTCTTCGCGATCACGGAAGCCGTCTTCACCTTCTACATCGAAGACCCAGCCCACATCAGCTCCGGTTCGTTTCTCAATCTCTTGATCAGAATCGTAAAATTCCATATTGAGTTGTTGAGCTAACTGGCGCCCAATAGTGCTTTTTCCGGCACCCATAGGCCCAACCAGAAAGATATTGCGTTTCTCTGCCATTTTTTCGGTACTACTAAGACTATTCGTTAATGGTAAACCCGCTTCGCAGACACTCAGCGCAGCAGGACATGAACTGAAACCTCATAAGATATTGCGAGAGTCAGACTGAAAATTATCTCAATACTCAAGCGGGTTTGGCAACTGAATAAATCACCAAACCTTACGCATTTCTGGTCGTGGCAGGCATGCTACCCTGCAAACATCAGACCTGGCGACGTATCGCGCAGCCAAATGACACCAAATAAGCCTATGACACACCACCAGAAAGGCAAAGCGTATTTACTGCCGCATAAGTAAAGAAAAGTACCGACACTCAAATCGGTACTCCTTGTATGCTAAATACACCCGCACGTCAAATCTCTGAAACGTGTTCAGTGCAAAAACAACGGCTTTTCATGCATAAGTTATTGCGTTGAAACCAGTCTGGGCGTAATAAAAACCACTAATTCACGCCGTTCGTCTTCTTTATCATCATGACGAAAGAGAGAGCCAAGCCAGGGGATGTCGCCCAACAGCGGCACGCTGTCGGCTGCGGATTTATTCTTATGTGAAAAAATCCCGCCCAGCGCAATCGTCTCGCCGCTTTTTACCTCGACCTGCGTTTCAATCTCCTGCTTATCAATAGCCAGAACTTCGCCATCCGCCTGCTGTAGCACCTGCCCGGGAACATTCTGGCTGATATGCAGTTTCAGTCTGATTCGTCCTTTCTGCAATACGGTGGGCGTGACTTCCATCCCCAATACAGCTTCCTTGAACTCGACGGATGTCGCGCCGCTTTCACCGCTGGAGACCTGATAAGGGATCTCACTACCCTGCTTAATACTGGCAGGTTGCAGGTGAGAAGCCAGTAAGCGTGGACTGGCGATGATGTCCAACTGCTGTTTTTGCTCCAGCGCAGACAGCTCCAGCTCGAGTAAACGACCGTTAATACGGCCAATGTTAAATCCCACACGGGATGTGGCTGTGGATACAGAAAGATCGCTGGCAAGCGTTGTGACGTTCCCCACAGCCCCCGATTGCTGTGCGTCAGCCAGCGACCACTTTACCCCCAGCTCACGCAAGCTTTTTTCGTTAATCGTCACTATATGCGCCGCCAGTTCGACTTGTGCAACCGGCAGATCCATTTGCGCCACCCACGTTTCCAGTGCGTTAAGCGCAACGCTATTATCACGCAGCAGTAAGCGGTTGGTGCGTTTATCCACCGTCATGCTTCCTTTGGCGCTGAGCAGCTTTTCTCCGGCTTTTGCCAGCTCGGAGGCATCAGCATATTGCAAAATGATACTGCGATG
>NZ_SZWS01000053.1:299207-300758 GCF_005281245.1 Citrobacter sp. wls826 | reverse complement strand
GGCTGGCCTGAAGCCGTGCCTGCTCATTGTCCTGACGAGCCGCATTTTCACTCTGCCATTGAACAGAATGCACATGCAGAATGTTGCCTTCCTGGCGTAATACCAGCCCGGCGCTTTTCACCACCGTTTGCAATGCCTGCTTCCAGGGCACATCCGTCAAATGCAGTGACAGCACACCGCTGACATCCGGTGAAACTACCAGGTTTTTCTTTTCCTGTTCGGCCAGCGCCTGCAATACCTGCACAACCGGCACATCATCGACCACCAGCGTCACGTTTTGTGATTTCGCCGCCAGTACGCTCTGAATCCCGACCACCAGTACGAGTACTATCCATGCCATCCATCGCTTCATTTATCGCTCCTTGTCGTTGCCACTGCCACTGCGACGGCTCGCAGTTTTTCCCTGTGTCGAGGGTTACGCTCTGGGCCGTTATCTGCGTAACCGTCCAACCGTTTTTCAGGACATCATTTCGCTCAACCCGCTGCCATTTTTTCTGGCTATCCTGAACAATGCCAATGGGTCGCGCGCGCTGGCTCAATATTCCCTGATAGCGCCATGCTGACAGCTCAGCAATTTGGCAACGGTCCTCCGGCGGCAGGAAGGGATTACGCATACCGGTGAGTATCAGTACGCTTACGCACGCCAACAGCCAGCGTTCAACCATCATTCAGGCGCTCCAGTTGTAGTGTTAACAGCAGCTCCGCACCTTCTGCGTAAAGAGAAAACCGGCTGACGTTCATCCCTTGCTCCGCTAATTGGACAAACATCGGCGGGATGGCATCCCAGCCTGGCTTCAGCGTCATTTCTCCGCCCTGTGCGGAGGGTTGCCAGTGGATAAGATGTGCAAGAGGAGTCTGAAACAGCAGTGGGGAGAACGGAATCAGCGTCTCTTCAGGCTCTTCTGGCGATGCCGCCAGCAGATATAAATTTCGCCATTGTGCCTGAATGGCCGCTCGTTGCTGATTTAGCGCCTCTTGTTGCATAACCCGTTTCTGCGCGGTGGAGCTGAGGCATAACATGACGACGATGAGCAGTCCCAGCATCCAGCCACAGCCGCAGATGAGCCGAAAGCGCGGCGACTGCGCTAACCAGCTATCACAAAGCGTTTTCATGCGCACCGCTCCGCATCAGTCGATAGTGGAATTGCCAGCGTCCCTGCGCATCCTGCTGCGTTTCGCCAGGGCTACCCAATTTAAACAGCGGCAGCTGGCGTAATTGCGCTTCCAGCGCCTTCAGCGCGGCAAAGCTCAGCGTGTTTCCCGTCAGTTCCAGTGTCTCCTGCTGCCAGGTGATTTTTGTTAACCACGCCTGCTCCGGCAGTAATTCCGCCAGCCCTTGCAAAACCCGCTGCCAGCTTCGGGTCTGCTCACGCTGTTTGTTCCGCGCTTGAACCTGTTGCCATCGTTGCTGGCGCTGCTGCACACGCGGCTTTAGCGCCATTAAAGCCTCGGCCCGCGTCTTTTCGGCATCCGCTAACAACAATTCGACCTGGTTTTCTACGCTCAAAACGCTGTAATAGCGCAACAACACGCCGCTACTAAGCAGTAGCG
>NZ_SZWS01000053.1:296738-299151 GCF_005281245.1 Citrobacter sp. wls826 | reverse complement strand
AGGCAGGCGCGACGTCGCGCCTGGCGCCAGGGCAGAAGATTGATGGTCGCTATCATCAACATGTGCCTCCCATAGCGAGTCCCAGTGCAATGGTGAAGCGATGGCTTTGCGTTGGAATTGGCGGCTGGCGTACAGACACCACGCTTAAAGGATCGAAGCCGCTGGGATCGCATAGCGCAATGGCTGTCGTGGAAAGCGATAATGTCGCGGCAAGCTCGTCGATACAGCCAATATCGCCCGTTGATTTACGCCCCCATGCCGAACGGGTCGCCCATAGCCACTGGGTGTCATCACGCCATACCAGACACTGATGACGTTCTGGCAGGTAAGGTATAAATCGCTGTAACGCGCTGGCATCCGGCGTAATCGCCGTAACCTGTACCTTCAACGTTTGGATAAGCGTCAGAAGCGCTGAAATCTCTTTGCTTTGCGCGGCAGTGACGTTAAACGCCGGGCTTAACGTGTCTTCGCTATAATCAAAATGCAGCGCATCCGGCGCCATATCCAGCTCACGCGCCATCGAACCGGATAACCATGCGGCTTGCTCCGGCTCGCGCAGCATCATTTCCGGACGAGGGTACTTTTTTTGTAACGTCCTGTTGGCAGGAAAAGAGAGATGAATATGGTGTCGGCGAGGAAGCTCCCGGCTCCACGGCAGTAGCGCTGCGACAAGCTGTTCAGGCTCGCGAATGTGGCCATCGACGATAACCTGAGGCGTCAGCGGTATACGCCACCAGCGCTGGAGAAACCAACCGGATGCGTCGTGAACTACGGCGACAGCCAGCGCTTCATGTTGCTGAATATGCAGACCAATTTTCCAAATATTGAAAGCCATTGCTGATGATCTCCTTATCACCCGTTGCTTTAACGGGTATATCAATGCGTCTGGCTTGCCTTTATACTACCGCGCGTTTGTTTATAAACTGCCCAAATGCCACTAAATGGGAAATCTCCAGTGAAGTTCGTAAAGTATTTATTAATCCTTGCAGTATGTTGCATCCTGCTGGGAGCAGGCTCGATTTATGGCCTCTACCGCTATATTGAGCCGCAATTACCTGACGTCGCGACGCTCAAAGATGTGCGTTTACAGATCCCGATGCAGGTTTACAGCGCTGATGGCGAGCTGATCGCGCAATATGGCGAGAAACGTCGAATCCCGGTCACCCTGGATCAGATGCCGCCGGTAATGGTTAAAGCCTTTATCGCTACCGAAGACAGTCGTTTTTATGAGCACCACGGGGTAGACCCGGTGGGGATCTTCCGTGCTGCCAGCGTCGCGCTGTTCTCCGGCCATGCATCGCAAGGGGCCAGCACCATTACCCAACAGTTGGCGAGAAACTTCTTCCTGAGCCCGGAACGTACGCTGATGCGTAAGATCAAAGAAGTGTTCCTGGCGATCCGCATTGAACAACTGCTGAGTAAAGATGAGATCCTCGAACTGTATCTGAACAAGATTTACCTGGGGTATCGCGCTTATGGCGTAGGTGCTGCCGCGCAGGTCTATTTCGGTAAGACGGTTGATCAGCTCAGCTTAAGTGAAATTGCGGTGATTGCCGGTCTGCCAAAAGCGCCGTCAACCTTCAACCCCCTCTATTCGATGGAAAGGGCAACCGCGCGACGTAACGTCGTACTGTCGCGTATGTTGAGCGAAAACTACATCACGCAGGCTCAGTACGATCAGGCGCGCGGCGAAGCCATTGACGCCAACTACCACGCGCCGGAAATCGCCTTCTCCGCGCCGTATCTCTCTGAGATGGTGCGCCAGGAGATGTATAATCGTTATGGCGAGAAAGCCTATGAGGACGGGTATCGCATTACCACCACCATTACGCGCAAAGTACAGCAGGCTGCTCAGCAGGCAGTACGTAACAACGTGATGGATTACGACATGCGCCACGGTTACCGCGGCCCGTCGAACGTGCTGTGGAAAGTGGGCGAAAGCAGTTGGGACAGCAAGAAAATCACCGATACGCTGAAAGCGCTACCGACTTATGGTCCCCTGCTACCGGCGGTTGTTACCAGCGCCAATCCGCAGGAAGCCATTGCCGCGCTAGCGGATGGTACGTCAGTGTCATTACGGATGGAAGGCATGCGCTGGGCGCGTCCTTACCGCTCGGATACCCAGCAAGGCCCGACGCCGCGCAAAGTGACTGATGTGGTGCAAACCGGGCAGCAAATCTGGGTACGCCAGGTTGGCGATGCCTGGTGGCTGGCACAAGTACCGGACGTCAACTCCGCACTGGTCTCCATCAATCCGCAAAACGGCGCGGTGCTGGCGCTGGTCGGTGGTTTTGACTTCAACCAGAGCAAGTTTAACCGTGCAACCCAGGCGTTACGCCAGGTGGGTTCCAACATCAAACCATTCCTGTATACCGCCGCGATGGATAAAGGTCTGACGCTGGCGAGCATGCTT
>NZ_SZWS01000053.1:282725-296655 GCF_005281245.1 Citrobacter sp. wls826 | reverse complement strand
GACTGGCAGCCGAAGAACTCACCGCCGCAATACGCCGGTCCTATCCGCTTACGTCAGGGGCTGGGTCAGTCGAAAAACGTGGTGATGGTACGCGCCATGCGCGCGATGGGCGTGGATTACGCAGCAGAGTATCTGCAACGTTTCGGCTTCCCGGCACAGAACATTGTGCACACCGAGTCGCTGGCGCTGGGTTCTGCCTCGTTCACGCCGTTGCAGGTGGCACGCGGTTATGCAGTGATGTCTAACGGCGGCTTCCTGGTCGATCCGTATTTCATCAGTAAAATCGAAAGCGATATGGGCGGCGTTATCTTCGAGGCGAAGCCGAAAATTGCCTGTCCGGAATGCGATATTCCGGTGATTTATGGTGATACCCAGAAATCTAACGTGCTGGAGAACAGTAACGTCGAAGATGTCGCCGTCTCGCAGGAACAGCAGAATGCCGCCGTGCCTATGCCTCAGCTTGAGCAGGCAAACCAGGCGCTGGTCGCGCAAAGCGGAACGCAGGAGTACGCTCCACACGTGATCAACACGCCGCTGGCCTTCCTGATTAAAAGCGCCCTGAACACCAATATCTTTGGTGAGCCGGGCTGGATGGGAACCGGTTGGCGTGCAGGTCGCGATTTACAGCGCCATGATATCGGCGGGAAAACCGGGACCACCAACAGCTCTAAAGATGCATGGTTCTCCGGCTACGGGCCAGGCGTGGTGACGTCGGTATGGATCGGGTTTGATGACCATCGCCGCAATCTCGGACACACGACGGCTTCTGGGGCGATCAAAGACCAGATCTCCGGCTACGAAGGCGGCGCAAAGAGCGCACAGCCTGCCTGGGATGCCTATATGAAGTCCGTGCTGGAAGGCGTGCCTGAGCAGCCGCTGACGCCGCCGCCGGGTATCGTGACGGTCAATATCGATCGCAGCACCGGTCAACTGGCAAGCGGTGGCAACAGCCGCGCAGAATACTTCATTGAAGGCACTCAGCCGACGCAACAGGCGGTGCATGAGGTGGGGACGACCATTATTGATAATGGTGAGACGCACGAACTGTTCTGATCCCTGACCGATCAAAAAAAGGCGCTTCGGCGCCTTTTTTATTATTCGTGAAGAGAAATTAAAGCCGCCCCTGTCCTTTCAGCCATTCGCGCACGAGGAACAGCGCACTCACATTACGCGCTTCGTGAAAATCAGGATCTTCCAGCAGGTCCATCATATGCGCCAGCGGCCAGCGCACCTGCGGTAATGGTTCAGGCTCATCACCTTCCAGCGATTCAGGATATAAGTCCTCCGCCACCACGATGTTCATTTTGCTGGAGAAATAGGACGGCGCCATGCTGAGTTTCTTTAAAAACGTCAGATCTTTTGCGCCAAACCCCACCTCTTCTTTCAGCTCCCGATTCGCCGCTTCATACACGCTTTCGCCAAGATCGATTAACCCCTTGGAAAAACCCAGTTCGTAAGATTCGGTCCCGACCGCGTATTCGCGGATGAGGATCAGGTGGTCGTCCACAATCGGCACAATCATTACCGCTTCACGCGTGGACGGGCGCATACGTTCATAAACGCGGCGTACGCCATTGCTGAACTCAAGGTCCACGCTTTCGACTTTAAACAGCCGGGATTGGGCGACGGTTTCCACTTTCAAAATCGTGGGTTTCTGTAATGATTTGCTCATTGTGAGGATCTTTGCTGTGAAATCTGGGGTTATTGTGCGATATACCGCACGGTTTCGGCAATGTGAATTGCCGTTTATTTACATTTATGTAACGTACTAAAAGTTAATCCCTATTTCAAATTAAAAGTCAATAGGTTGAAATAACTCCAGGAATTTGCTGATATTCCATTTTTAGTGATTTTGCTATGATTCGCATTTACTGGGCTGTACTTAAAGATGCTCAAGTTCGACTCCACACTTGCCGATAGCCAACCACAGAATCACGAATATTGAACAGGGTGCGACTGACCACGCCTGACAGACTAAGTAAGATGGGGAAAGCATGAGCACCATTCTGATTTTTTTAGCTGCTTTGCTGGCCTGCTCATTGCTTGCAGGATGGCTACTCAGAACGAAATCCAGACGGAAAAATTTACCCTTGAGCAACGTCTTCTCAGACGCCTCGAAGCGTAAACTCACGCCTGAAGAGCGCAGTGCAGTCGAAAACTATCTCGAAAGCCTTAGTCAAATTCAGCAGGTACCTGGTCCAACGGGCGCCAGCTCCGCGCCGGTGTCATTAACGCTGAATGCCCAAAGTAATAGCGTCATCGTACTTACGCACGCGATTACACGTTACGGCATTACTACCGACGATCCTAACAAATGGCGTTACTATCTTGATTCCGTTGAGGTACATCTTCCCCCTTTCTGGGAACAATACATCAATGACGAAAACAGCGTTGAGCTAATCCACACCAATACGATACCGCTGGTTATCTCCCTGAACGGCCATACGCTGCAGGAATATATGCAGGAAGCGCGTGGCTATGCGTTACAGCACACCACTTCTACCCAGGCGTCCATTCGCGGTGAAGAAAGCGAGCAGATTGAACTGCTGAATATTCGCCAGGAAACCCATGAAGAATATGCGCTTAGCCGCCCATCGGGATTGCGCGAGGCGTTACTGATTGCCGCATCGTTCCTGCTGTTCTTTTTCTGTTTGATAATCCCGGATACGTTTGTTCCGTGGACAGTTGGTGGCGCGGTGCTGCTACTGGCTGCGGGTCTGTGGGGGCTGTTTGCCCCACCGTCTAAAACCGCCCTGCGGGAAATTCATTGTCTGCGCGGTACGCCGCGTCGCTGGGGGCTGTTTGGCGAAAACGACCAGGAGCAAATTAATAATATCTCGCTAGGTATTATTGATCTGATTTATCCACCGCACTGGCAGCCTTACATCGCACAAGATCTTGGCCAGCAAACGGATATTGATATTTATCTCGATCGCCACGTTGTTCGCCAGGGACGTTTTTTATCGCTGCATGACGAAGTCAAAAACTTCCCGTTACAGCACTGGCTGCGCAACGCCGTCATCGCGGGCGGCTCGTTGCTGGTGCTGCTGATGCTGCTGTTTTGGATCCCGCTGGATATGCCGATAAAGCTTACGCTTTCCTGGATGAAGGGCGCACAAACTATCGAAGCCACCAGCGTTAAACAGCTTGAAAACGCGGGCGTTCGCGTGGGTGACACGCTGCATCTGAGCGGTACGGGTATGTGTAACATTCATACCCAGGGGAGCTGGAATGCGCAGCCTTCCGCGCCGTTTATGCCTTTCGATTGCACGCAAATTATCTGGAATGACGCGCGCGCATTACCGCTGCCTGAGTCCGATCTGGTGAATAAAGCCACCGCGCTCACGCAGGCGGTGAACCGCCAACTGCACCCCAAAGCGGATGATGACTCTCGCGTCAGCGCATCGTTACGCTCGGCAATTCAAAAATCCGGAATGGTGTTACTGGACGATTTTGGCGAGATCGTCTTGAAAACGGCCGATCTGTGCGCGGCCAAAGATGAATGTGTACGTTTAAAAAATGCGCTGGTTAACCTTGGTAACAGTAAAGACTGGACGGCGCTGGTGAAACGGGCGAACGCAGGCAAACTGGATGGCGTGAACGTGCTGCTGCGTCCGGTAAGCGCGGAGTCGTTGGATAATCTGGTGAATACCTCTACGGCGCCGTTTATTTCACGCGAGACTGCGCGAGCGGCCCAGACGCTGAATAGCCCAGCCCCTGGCGGTTTCCTGATTATCAGCGACGAAGGCAGCGATCTGGTCGATCAGCCGTGGCCGACAACCTCGCTATATGACTATCCCCCACAGGAACAGTGGAACGCCTTCCAGCGCCTGGCGCAGATGCTGATGCAGACGCCGTTTCGCGCGGAGGGGATCGTCACCAATATTTCGACCGACGCCAATGGCACCCAGCACATTGGCCTGCACCGTATCCCGGATCGTTCAGGATTATGGCGTTACCTTGGCACGACGCTGCTGATGTTCTCCATGCTCGGATGCGCTGTCTACAACAGCATACAGGCCTTCAGACGCTACCAGCGTCACCGCTCCCGCATCACGGAAATTCAGAGCTACTACGAAAGTTGCCTGAATCCAACGCTGATTGACAACCCGGAAAGCCTGATTCGATAACACGCTCGCGCGACAGGATATGCTACCCTGTCGCGCATCATGTTTTCTTCTGGGGAGTTTCCATGCAGATCAATATTGCCTGGCACGATGTCGATACCGTGTTGTTAGATATGGACGGCACGCTGCTCGACCTGGCATTCGATAACTATTTCTGGCAAAAACTGGTGCCGGAAACCTATGGCGCGAAACAGGGTATCTCTCCCCAGGAAGCCCTGGACTATATTCGTCAGCAGTATCATGCCGTGCAGCATACGCTAAACTGGTACTGCCTGGATTACTGGAGCGAATGCCTGGATCTTGATATTTGCGCCATGACAACGGAACAGGGACCGCACGCCGTTTTGCGTGAAGATACTGTACCGTTTCTTGATGCCTTAAAAGCCAGCGGCAAGCGCCGTATTTTACTCACCAACGCGCATCCCCATAACCTGGCGGTGAAGCTGGAGCATACCGGTCTGGCCTCACACCTTGATTTATTACTTTCCACCCACACATTTGGTTATCCCAAAGAGGATCAGCGGTTATGGCACGCTGTGGCTGAAGAAACGGGAATGAGTGCAGAGAAGACGCTGTTTATTGACGACAGCGAACCCATTCTCGACGCCGCTGCTCTGTACGGTATTCGTTACTGCCTCGGCGTGACCAATCCCGACTCAGGCATCGCGGAAAAACAGTACGCACGCCATCCGTCACTGAATGACTACCGCCGACTGATCCCCTCACTGATGTGAAGGAGACGCCATGAAAGAAAAGCCCTCTACTGAAGTCAGGCTGGATAAATGGCTGTGGGCTGCACGCTTTTACAAAACGCGTGCGCTAGCCCGCGAAATGGTTGAAGGCGGTAAGGTGCATTACAACGGCCAGCGCAGCAAACCGAGCAAGATTGTCGAGCTGAACGCCACCCTCACCCTGCGCCAGGGAAATGACGAGCGAACGGTCATTATCAAGGCTATTACCGAGCAGCGTCGCCCGGCCACGGAAGCCGTTACGCTGTATGAAGAAACCGCGGAAAGCGTAGAAAAACGCGAAAAAGTGGCGCTGGCGCGTAAACTTAACGCGTTAACCATGCCGCACCCGGACAGGCGACCGGACAAGAAAGAGCGCCGCGACCTGTTACGATTTAAACATGGCGACAGCGAGTGACTGTCACCTGCAAGAGAGATGATTATGCCGCAACATGACCAATTACATCGTTATCTGTTTGAAAACTTTGCCGTGCGCGGCGAGCTGGTGACCGTTTCGGAAACCCTGCAACAGATCCTCGAAAATCATACTTACCCGCAGCCGGTCAAGAACGTGCTGGCTGAACTGCTGGTCGCCACCAGCCTGCTCACCGCCACGCTGAAGTTTGCCGGTGATATCACCGTACAGCTGCAGGGCGATGGTCCGCTGAGCCTGGCCGTCATTAACGGCAACAACAATCAGCAGATGCGCGGCGTGGCCCGTATGCAGGGCGATATCCCTGAAGGCGCTGATCTCAAAACGCTGGTAGGCAACGGCTACCTGGTGATTACCATTACCCCAGAAGAAGGCGAGCGCTATCAGGGCGTGGTTGGTCTGGAAGGCGACACGCTGGCCGCCTGTCTGGAAGATTACTTCATGCGTTCTGAACAGTTGCCGACACGTCTGTTTATCCGTACTGGCGACGTCGATGGCAAACCCGCTGCTGGCGGGATGCTTCTGCAGGTAATGCCGGCGCAAAACGCGCAGGCAGATGATTTCGATCACCTGACAGCCCTGACCGAAACCATCAAAACTGAAGAGCTGTTAACGCTCCCGGCCAACGACGTGCTGTGGCGCTTGTACCACGAAGAAGAGGTTACTCTCTACGATCCGCAGGACGTTGAGTTCAAATGCACCTGTTCACGCGAACGCTGCGCTGGCGCACTGAAAACGCTGCCGGACGAAGAAGTGGACAGCATTCTGGCGGAAGAAGGCGAGATCGATATGCACTGCGATTACTGCGGGAGCCACTATCTGTTTAACGCCATGGACATTGCTGAGATCCGCAGCAACGCTTCCCCGGCGGACCCGCAGGTACATTAATCACCACTGCCTATCCGGCCCACTATCGTCGACCGGATAGGCGTTCGCACCGCCATCCATCAAAACGCTATCCGCAACACGCTCACTCGTTGTAATAATTCATCGGCAATCGGGTGCCATCAATGGTGATATCACGCCAAACTCTGGGGGCTGAATCCAGTTGATGATTCGCCACCGCCTGCAGCAGTTTATCCTTATTGAATCCTGCAGGTAGCTGACCTGATGCGATGAGTTCCCATTTATCCTCTTTCCTGGCAAAGACCAGACTCTCACCATCGCCAAAAGCATACAGCACCTGCTCAGGCTTACCATCCGCATTGAGGTCCTGATCGACCAGGACGCAAGCATCCTGCTCAACGCAGGATGTAATGCGGTAGCTCTGCCCTTTGACAAACGCCCAGAAGGTCTCATCGGGTTGCCTGCTACCCGGAGCGATCATCACTTTCGGCGCTAGTTGAGTGGTAGTCAGGTTCTGAATGGGATCGCGACGTCCTTGTAGCAGAGAATTTAAGTCGCGCCGGCGCTTACTGTCTTGGTTAAACGCCGCATCTTTTTGTAATGCCTCCAACGCCGCACGTCCCGGTTTTCCGCTATTACCCAACATATACAGGCTGACCTGATCCGGCTTAATTTTGCCGCTGTGATACAGCCCCATATGGCTGTTGACGCTGATGCGCCAGGCATCAATAACCGGCGACGACAGCAAAATCAACAGCCCCAACGCCAGCAACGACACGCAAAGAATCACCTTCCCCTGAAGCTCAAGCGGATTGCGCCCACGGCGTAAAATACTCGCCAGATAGCCAAACGACCAGAGCAGCAGCACACAGACCACCAGCACGCCATATAAACGCTCGGGCGTCCAACCGTACTGTTGAATTCGCACCCACAGTGACCAACCGGCAATCAGCATATAGATGGGCGCGACAACCAGGGCGCATTTGATCAGGTAGCGTAACACGGCTGGATAGGGAAGCGCCTCTTTCTGCGGCTCGCGAACGATAGCTATCAACAGCAGCAGCAGCAGCGCCAGCGTTGACATCAACCCGGCCGCAGACACCCGCTGCGAGATAGCCTCCAGGCCGGTGAAGGGCAAGGTCAGTACAAACATCAGCGCCAGCAGCGCGACCAGGGGTAACAGACCGGTGGCGATCAAAGTCAGTAACTTTTGGACCGCCGCAACCAGACGTGACTGCGTGCGGGTCAGTACCACCGCCAGTGCGGTAACCAGGCCAAAGGCCACGTAACCAAACCAGTCGGTATCAAAGAAAAGCGTGTCGAAGAAGGTAATACCAACGAGCTTAAACATCTCGCTCCATAGCAGGAGCACCATCCAGAACAAACCGTTGGCAACAAAGACAATCAGTAACGTCAGCGCATTAAGCCACAAACTCGTATAAAACTGCGCATAGCGCGCCTGCTGGCGGGATGCGTGGAGCGAGTACTGAATCCATGGCAATGCCAGCATCGCCATCAGCAGTAAGCGCCAGCCGTACAACATAAAAATATCATTTTGCCGCCACTTATCGCTGCCCTCGACTTGCCACTTTAGCCAGACGCTCATCGCCAGCACGACAACAAAGATCAGCGCCATCCAGTACCACAGCGCACGTTGTTTGAAAGAGACAACGGTGAGTAAAAGCGCCGAAGAGAGAGCAATTGTCGCGGGCATGCCATAGAACAGCCAGCCGTCATTATGCGGCACCAGATATGTCATCAGCAGGTAGCACAATATCCCCTGTAACAGGCCGATAGATATCATGCCCCAGCGAGTAGTACGTGAAAGTTCAACACTATCCATGTCGTCACCCAGAATGAAGAGAAAAGGTAATTATCGCATCAACTTCACAATTTTGAGCATTGATAGGCCGATCCCAGACCACTGCGACGGGAAGTGAATCGATATTGTTTATGTATGAGTTACGTTATTTTCTTACGTGAATGCGATTACACTCACAAGTTTCCCGCCAAAAACACTCTCTATTAACGTTTTAAGAACATTTTCCACAACAAAAAAGGGTTTCCTGCCATAATATCCGCCTCTTTGTGACAGGAGTCGCAGCGCATTCGGTTATCCGTGATTTTCCCGGATGCGTAAATCTATGAGCCTTGTCGCGGTTAGCAATCCCTAAAAAACCTTACTATTCCAGGTAATACATATTGGCTAAGGAGCAGTGAAATGCGTGTGAACAAAAGTTTAACCCCGCAAGATCTCAAGGCTTATGGTATCAATGACGTTCAGGATATCGTTTACAATCCAGACTACGACACGCTTTTCCAGGAGGAACTTGATCCAAACCTGGAAGGTTATGAGCGTGGCGTGTTAACAAACCTGGGCGCCGTTGCCGTTGATACCGGTATCTTTACCGGACGTTCGCCAAAGGATAAGTATATTGTCCGTGACGACACCACGCGCGACACGCTCTGGTGGTCCGACAAAGGTAAAGGTAAGAACGACAACAAACCGCTCTCCCCGGAAACCTGGCAGCATCTGAAAGGATTAGTCACCCAGCAGCTTTCCGGCAAGCGTCTGTTTATCATTGATGCATTCTGCGGCGCTAACGCCGATACCCGCCTTTCAGTACGCTTCATTACCGAAGTAGCCTGGCAGGCGCATTTTGTTAAAAACATGTTCATCCGCCCAAGCGACGAAGAGCTGGTTGATTTCAAACCTGATTTCATCGTGATGAACGGCGCTAAATGCACTAACCCGCAGTGGAAAGAGCAGGGTCTGAACTCCGAAAACTTCGTGGCTTTCAATCTGACTGAGCGTATCCAGTTGATTGGTGGCACCTGGTACGGCGGCGAAATGAAGAAAGGTATGTTCTCCGTAATGAACTACCTGCTGCCGCTGAAAGGCATTGCCTCCATGCACTGCTCGGCAAACGTCGGGGAAAAAGGTGATGTGGCAGTCTTCTTTGGCCTGTCCGGTACGGGTAAAACAACGCTGTCCACCGATCCGAAACGCCGCCTGATTGGCGATGACGAACACGGCTGGGATGACGACGGCGTGTTTAACTTTGAAGGCGGTTGCTACGCGAAGACCATCAAACTGTCTAAAGATGCCGAGCCGGAAATCTACAACGCAATCCGTCGTGACGCGCTGCTGGAAAACGTCACCGTGCGCGCAGATGGTTCCATCGACTTCGACGACGGTTCCAAAACCGAAAACACCCGCGTGTCCTACCCGATTTATCACATCGATAACATCGTTAAGCCGGTGTCAAAAGCGGGTCACGCCACCAAAGTGATCTTCCTGACCGCCGACGCGTTTGGCGTGCTGCCGCCGGTCTCTCGCCTGACGGCAGACCAAACCCAGTACCACTTCCTGTCTGGCTTCACCGCCAAACTGGCCGGTACCGAACGTGGCGTCACCGAACCGACCCCAACCTTCTCAGCCTGCTTTGGCGCAGCATTCCTGTCACTGCACCCAACGCAGTACGCAGAAGTACTGGTGAAACGTATGCAGGCGGCAGGTGCGCAGGCATATCTGGTTAACACCGGCTGGAACGGTACCGGCAAGCGTATCTCTATCAAAGATACCCGCGCGATTATCGACGCTATCCTGAACGGTTCGCTGGATGACGCAGAAACGTTCCGTCTGCCGATGTTTGACCTGGCTATCCCAACCGAGCTGCCGGGCGTGGATACTCGCATTCTCGATCCGCGTAATACCTATGCTTCTCCGGAGCAGTGGCAGGAAAAAGCCAACGCACTGGCGAAACTGTTTATCGAGAACTTCGAGAAATACACCGATACCCCTGCGGGTGAAGCGCTGGTTAGCGCCGGACCGAAGCTGTAACGAAGAGTGCCGGATGGCGGTTTCGCCTTATCCGGCCTACAGCAACAAAAAGGGAGGCATTTCGCCTCCCTTTCTTATGCGTCTTTCGTGGTGCCCTGCGCGCGAGTGAAGGGAACCGGAAGCCAGGCGCGGATCGACAACCCTCCTCGTTCACTGGTGCCAATTTCCAGCATACCGTTATGGTTATCGATAATACGCTGCACAATCGCCAGACCCAGGCCCGTGCCGCTGGTACTACGTGCGCTGTCGCCACGGACAAATGGCTGGAACAGGTGTTTACGCTGCTCCGGCTTGATGCCCGGACCATCATCTTCTACCTGGAACCAGGCGCGATGCGTTTCCGTACCGCTGCTGACCTTAATCCAGCCGTTGCCGTAACGGGCGGCGTTAACCACCATATTGGCAACCGCACGCTTGATCGACAGCGGGTGCATTTTCACCTGAATGCTGCCCGGCAGCAGCGCAGTTTCGATTTCACGTTCATAGCCGCTTTCCGCTGCGACCACTTCGCCTAACACCGAGTTCAGATCCGCCATCTCCATCGGCATCTCCTGACCGGTACGCAGATAATCGATGAACTGCTCGATAATGGCATTACACTCTTCGATGTCCTTATTGATGGATTCCGCGAGATAACCATCCTCTTCGCCCATCATTTCGGTCGCCAGACGAATACGCGTCAGCGGGGTACGTAAATCGTGACTCACGCCCGCCATTAACAGCGTACGGTCATCGGCCAGTTGCTTCACACCCGCGGCCATATGGTTAAAGGCTCGGGTAACGGAGCGCACCTCTGAAGCACCATACTCACGCAGCGGCGGCGGAATGATACCTTTCCCCACCTGCAGCGCCGCATGTTCAAGATCCACCAGCGGTCGGTTCTGGATACGGATAAACAGCCACGCGCCACCGATAGCCAACAGCATAATCGCCAGCGTATAGCGGAACAGCGGTGAGAAATCGCCCTGATGGATCTCCGTCAGCGGCACGCGTACCCAGATATTGGGCGACAGCCAGGTTTTCAGCCATACGACCGGCGAGCTTTTGTTCACCTCAACGCGGACTTCCGTCGGACCGCCCAGCTGCTGCGCCATCTGATGGCTTAAGAATTCATAGTGTTGCGCCCAACGCAGTCCAGCTTCTTCAGCGGCCTCGTTGGAATAGAGGGAAATACCCAGCTCACGATAAATTTCCCGGCGGAATGCGGGCGGCACCACCAGTTGCGTACCGTCCTCCAGCTGCAGTTTATCGGTCATCAGCATACGAACTTCGTAGGCCAGGACCTTATTAAACTGCTGGAGGCTCGGCAGTATCGCGAAGTTCAGCACTACCAGGTAAGTCGTCACCAGGCTGGCAAACAGCAAGGTGACGATGAGCAATAACGTGCGAGCAAACGAACTTCGTGGCGAGAAGCGCATTCGCCTCATGCTTTAGAACCGTCCGGAACAAAGACGTAGCCGAGACCCCACACGGTATGAATGTAGCGCGGATGCGCCGGGTCCTCTTCCACCATACGGCGCAGACGAGAAATCTGGACGTCGATAGAACGCTCCATCGCCGAATATTCACGACCACGGGCCAGGTTCATCAGCTTGTCGCGGGACAGCGGCTCGCGCGGGTGGCTTACCAGTGCTTTCAGTACCGCAAATTCCCCGCTGGTGAGCGGCATTGGCTCATCTTCACGGAACATTTCACGCGTACCGAGGTTCAGTTTAAACTTACCAAAAGCAATGACCGCTTCTTCCTGAGAAGGCGCGCCCGGCAGTTCGTTCGCCTGACGACGCAGTACAGCGCGAATACGCGCCAACAGTTCTCGCGGGTTAAACGGCTTCGGAATGTAATCGTCAGCGCCGATTTCCAGTCCAACGATACGATCGACTTCTTCACCCTTCGCCGTGACCATAATGATCGGCATCGGGTTGCTTTGACTGCGCAGGCGACGGCAAATAGACAGGCCATCTTCTCCCGGCAGCATTAAATCCAGCACCATCAGGTGAAAGGACTCACGGGTCAGCAGACGATCCATCTGCTCAGCGTTAGCGACGCTTCGAACCTGGAAGCCCTGCTCGGTCAGATAACGCTCCAGAAGCGCACGCAAGCGCATGTCGTCATCGACCACCAGAATCTTATAGTTCTCTTGCATTGTTATTACTCCCAAAGGTTCGCAACAATTAAGTGTATATTCTTAAGAAAGCTAACGTGAGTCACCAGCGAATTCTGGTATGAATTCCAGGCTAAATTGTTACAAAGCATATTAAACAGCAGCTTAAGTATACAATGTTTCTCGCAATACATTATTTATTCTGTTGATATGCTCGCGTAATACTAATTGTGCGCATCATCACAGAGTCGAAGGTAAAACAATAAGATGAAAACGCCCCTGATAACCCGCGAAGGGTATGAAAAACTCAAACAAGAGCTGAATTACCTCTGGCGTGAAGAGCGCCCGGAAGTCACTAAAAAGGTTACCTGGGCCGCAAGTCTGGGTGACCGCAGCGAAAATGCCGACTACCAGTATAATAAAAAGCGTCTGCGTGAGATCGACCGCCGTGTCCGTTATTTGACCAAGTGTATGGAGAATTTGAAAATCGTCGATTACTCCCCGCAGCAAGAGGGCAAAGTCTTCTTTGGCGCGTGGGTCGAGATTGAAAATGACGATGGCGACATCCGTAAATTCCGTATTGTCGGCTACGATGAGATCTTCGGTCGTAAAGATTACATTTCTATCGACTCACCGATGGCGCGGGCGCTGCTGAAAAAAGAGGTCGGCGATCTCGCGATAGTCAACACCCCTGGTGGTGAAGCCAGCTGGTACGTGAACGAAATTAAATACGTTAAGTGAGACCGGAACAATCCGAAGCCCCGGTAGATGACTGGCATTTTTGCCAGTCAATCCGTATAACTATCCCCTGATTTTTTATCCTATAGACGAAGCTATCCATGATGAATGATTCTTTCTGCCGCATTATCGCAGGTGAAATTCAGGCTCGTGCTGAACAGGTAGAAGCTGCCGTTCGCCTGCTTGACGAAGGGAACACCGTGCCGTTTATCGCACGTTATCGTAAGGAAATCACCGGCGGTCTGGACGATACGCAACTGCGTAATCTGGAGACCCGTCTGGGATATCTGCGTGAACTGGAAGACCGCCGTCAGGCAATCCTGAAATCTATCGGCGAGCAAGGCAAACTGACCGACGATTTGGCGAACGCGATCAACGGCACGTTAAGTAAGACCGAACTCGAAGATCTCTATCTGCCGTACAAACCTAAGCGCCGCACTCGTGGGCAGATAGCCATTGAGGCCGGACTGGAGCCGCTGGCAGATCTGCTGTGGAACGAACCGTCCCATGATCCGGAAACCGAAGCTGCAAAATATCTCAACGCCGAAAACGGCGTGGCCGATACCAAAGCCGCCCTCGATGGCGCACGCTACATTCTGATGGAGCGCTTCGCCGAAGACGCTGCGCTGCTGGCAAAAGTGCGTGATTATTTGTGGAAAAACGCCCATCTGGTTGCCGCCGTGGTTAGTGGGAAAGAAGAGGAAGGCGCTAAGTTCCGCGATTACTTCGATCACCACGAACCTATTTCTACCGTTCCATCCCACCGTGCGCTGGCCATGTTCCGTGGTCGTAACGAAGGCGTGTTGCAGCTTTCACTAAATGCCGATCCGCAATTCGATGAGCCGCCAAAAGAGAGCCACGGCGAGCAGATTATCCAGGATCACCTGGGACTGCGCCTGAACAACGCCCCCGCTGACAGCTGGCGTAAAGGCGTTGTTAGCTGGACGTGGCGCATCAAAGTGCTGATGCACCTTGAAACTGAGCTGATGGGTACCGTGCGTGAACGTGCGGAAGATGAAGCAATCAACGTCTTTGCCCGTAACCTGCATGACCTGCTGATGGCCGCCCCGGCCGGGCTGCGCGCCACAATGGGTCTCGATCCGGGTCTGCGTA
>NZ_SZWS01000053.1:273087-282607 GCF_005281245.1 Citrobacter sp. wls826 | reverse complement strand
CAAAGCCGCCGTTGCCGTGGCGGCGTTGTGTGAAAAATACAACGTTGAGCTGGTCGCGATTGGTAACGGTACGGCGTCGCGCGAAACCGAGCGTTTCTTCCTCGACGTGCAGAAACAATTCCCGAAAGTGACCGCGCAGAAGGTGATCGTCAGCGAAGCCGGGGCATCGGTTTACTCTGCTTCCGAGCTGGCGGCGCTGGAGTTCCCGGATCTCGATGTTTCGCTGCGTGGCGCGGTGTCTATCGCCCGTCGTTTGCAGGATCCGTTGGCGGAGCTGGTGAAAATCGATCCGAAATCTATCGGCGTGGGCCAGTATCAGCACGATGTTAGCCAGACGCAACTGGCGCGCAAGCTGGATGCGGTGGTGGAAGACTGCGTGAACGCCGTCGGCGTCGATCTGAATACCGCTTCCGTGCCGCTGCTGACCCGCGTTGCCGGCCTGACGCGCATGATGGCGCAAAACATCGTCGCCTGGCGCGATGAGAACGGTCAGTTTCAGAACCGTCAGCAACTGCTAAAAGTTAGCCGCCTGGGGCCAAAAGCCTTTGAACAATGCGCGGGCTTCCTGCGTATCAACCATGGCGATAACCCACTGGATGCTTCTACCGTTCACCCGGAAGCTTATCCGATTGTGGAACGCATTCTGGCCGCAACCGAACAATCGCTGCGTGACCTGATGGGCAACAGCAACGAACTGCGCAATCTGAAAGCAGCCGATTTTACCGACGAACGCTTCGGGGTGCCGACCGTCACCGACATCATCAAAGAGCTGGAAAAACCGGGCCGCGACCCGCGTCCTGAATTTAAAACCGCGCAGTTTGCTGATGGCGTAGAAACCATGAACGATCTGCTGCCGGGAATGATTCTGGAAGGGGCAGTCACTAACGTCACGAACTTCGGCGCGTTTGTTGATATTGGCGTTCATCAGGATGGTCTGGTGCATATCTCTTCATTGTCGAATAAGTTCGTCGAAGATCCACACACCGTGGTGAAAGCGGGCGACATTGTGAAAGTGAAAGTGCTGGAAGTTGACCTACAACGTAAGCGTATCGCACTGACCATGCGTCTGGACGAGCAGCCGGGTGAAACCAATGCGCGTCGCGGCGGCGGGAATAACGATCGCACTCAAAGCAATCGCCCGGCGCCAAAAGCCGCGAAACCTCGTGGTCGTGACGCACAGCCTGCGGGTAACAGCGCCATGATGGATGCGCTGGCGGCGGCAATGGGTAAAAAACGCTAGTGTGACTTTTGTGCCGGATGGGGGGTGTAACCTCCTTATCCGGCTAACTTGTTGCAATTAATTTGTAAGCCGGATAACACGCGTGAGCGTCGCCATCCGGCATATTTAGTCTATTTCCCGCTTTCTACCGCCATATATTTATCACTTCATTAACAGATGAAACCTTAATTAAACATTAAGATCTTCACTAATTATTTCCGCGAATCATTCGTTCTCAACCAGAATAAATATTGAGGAATATCAAAATTGGCGCAAATTATTATCCAATTGTACATTCCGTCACATTTATTCTATTGATGATAGAAACCATTCTCATTATCATTGATCTGTTGATTATTTACTCTTTCCTTACGTTGGCTAATCATCTGGCCTCATGCCGCCTTGCCGCCCCATGAGGTAATCATCCAGTTAGCGAGATATAAGTAGGTCCCTATGCAATTCACTCCTGACAGTGCGTGGAAAATTACCGGTTTTGCCCGTGAAATCAGCCCGGCTTATCGTCAGAAACTGTTGTCACTTGGCATGCTACCCGGCTCCTCTTTCAACGTGGTACGCGTCGCCCCACTCGGCGATCCTATCCATATCGAAACGCGTCGCGTAAGTCTGGTATTGCGTAAGAAAGATCTGGCGTTATTAGAAGTGGAAGCGGTTTCCTGTTAATACAGTGAGTCTATAAAAATGAAAAAACTAACCATTGGTTTAATTGGCAATCCTAATTCCGGCAAGACAACTTTATTCAACCAGCTTACCGGCGCACGCCAGCGTGTAGGCAACTGGGCAGGCGTTACCGTTGAGCGTAAAGAAGGTCATTTCGCAACGACGGACCACCAGGTCACGCTGGTTGATTTACCCGGCACCTATTCTCTGACGACAATCTCATCCCAGACCTCTCTCGATGAGCAGATCGCCTGTCACTATATTTTAAGCGGCGACGCGGATCTCTTGATCAACGTGGTCGATGCTTCAAACCTTGAACGCAACCTCTACCTGACGTTGCAACTGCTTGAGCTGGGCATCCCCTGCATCGTCGCGTTGAATATGCTGGATATTGCCGAGAAGCAGCAAATCCGTATCGATATCGATGCCCTCTCCGCTCGCCTTGGTTGCCCGGTGGTTCCGCTGGTATCCACCCGCGCCCGCGGCATTGAAGCGCTAAAGCTGGCTATCGATCGCTACAAAGAAAACGACACCGTCGAGCTGGTTCATTATGCCCAGCCGCTGCTGCAGGAAGCGGATTCCCTCGCCGATGCGATGGCCAAAGATATGCCGTTAAAACAGCGCCGCTGGCTGGGCCTGCAGATGCTGGAAGGCGATATCTACAGCCGGGCCTACGCGGGTGATGCCGCGCAAAACCTTGATGCCGCCATTGCACGTCTGAGCGAGACAATGGACGATCCGGCACTGCATATCGCCGATGCGCGCTATCAGTGCATTGCCGCTATCTGCGATACCGTCAGCAACACCCTGACGGCAGAGCCGAGCCGCTTCACCACCGCAGTAGATAAAATCGTCCTCAACCGCTTCCTCGGGCTGCCGATTTTCCTGTTCGTGATGTACCTGATGTTCCTGCTCGCCATCAACATTGGCGGCGCGCTGCAACCGTTGTTTGACGTCGGCTCCGTAGCGCTCTTTATCCATGGGATTCAGTGGATTGGCTACACGCTGCACTTCCCGGACTGGCTCACTATCTTTTTGGCACAAGGTCTTGGCGGCGGGATTAACACCGTGCTGCCACTGGTACCGCAAATCGGCATGATGTACCTGTTCCTCTCCTTCCTTGAAGACTCCGGTTACATGGCGCGCGCCGCGTTTGTAATGGACCGTCTGATGCAGGCGCTGGGACTGCCGGGCAAATCGTTTGTCCCGCTGATCGTCGGCTTTGGCTGTAACGTACCGTCCGTGATGGGCGCACGTACGCTGGACGCCCCGCGTGAACGTCTGATGACCATCATGATGGCGCCATTTATGTCTTGTGGCGCTCGCCTGGCGATTTTCGCCGTCTTTGCCGCTGCGTTCTTTGGTCAGAACGGTGCGCTGGCGGTCTTCTCACTGTACGTACTGGGCATCGTTATGGCGGTATTGACCGGCCTGATGCTCAAACACACCATCATGCGTGGCGAAGCAACGCCGTTCGTGATGGAGCTGCCGGTGTACCACGTGCCGCACATTAAGAGTCTGATTATTCAGACCTGGCAACGCCTGAAAGGCTTCGTTCTGCGTGCGGGTAAAGTCATCATCATCGTCAGCATTTTCCTCAGCGCGTTTAACAGTTTCTCGCTGAGCGGAAAAATCGTCGACAACATCAACGACTCTGCTCTGGCTTCCGTCAGCCGCGTAATCACGCCGGTCTTCAAGCCGATTGGCGTTCACGAAGATAACTGGCAGGCAACCGTAGGTCTGTTCACCGGCGCGATGGCGAAAGAAGTGGTTGTCGGTACGCTGAACACGCTCTATACCGCAGAAAACATTCAGGAAGAAGAGTTCAACCCGGCAGATTTCCACCTCGGTGACGAGCTGCTCGGCGCGGTAGATGAGACCTGGCAAAGCCTGAAAGACACCTTCAGCCTGAGCGTACTGGCTAACCCTATTGAAGCCAGCAAGGGCGACGGTGAAATGGCTACGGGTGCAATGGGCGTGATGGGCGAAAAATTTGGCAGCGCTGCCGCCGCTTACAGCTACCTGATTTTCGTGCTGCTGTATGTGCCGTGTATTTCGGTAATGGGCGCTATTGCACGTGAATCCAGCCGTGGCTGGATGAGCTTCTCGATTCTGTGGGGCCTGAACATCGCCTACTCTCTGTCGACGCTGTTTTATCAGGCGGTCAGCTACAAAGAGCACCCGACCTACAGCCTGGTGTGCATTTTAGCTGTCATCCTGTTTAACATTGTGTTGCTGGGCCTGCTGCGTCGAGCTCGCAGTCGCGTGGATCTCGCACTGCTGGCGACCAACAGGACGGCAAGCTCCTGCTGTTCCAGCACCACTGGCGACTGCCACTAAGGTTATCGACAATGGCATCGCTTATTCAGGTTCGTGATTTATTGGCTTTGCGGGGACGCATGGAGGCAACTCAAATTAGCCATACGCTGCACACCCCGCAGCCCATGATTGACGCCATGCTGAATCAGTTAGAAAAGATGGGCAAAGCGGTGCGGATTCAGGAAGATGCCGACGGGTGTCTTTCCGGAAGCTGCAAGAGTTGTCCGGAAGGTAAAGCCTGCCTGCGCGAGTGGTGGGCTTTGCGCTAGTTCGATGCCGGATGGCGCTACGCTTCCGGTCTAAAAATGACTGCAAACGTCCTGGCCGGATAAAGCGTTTATGCTGATATCCGGCTTTTTGCGTAATGGATTCCACAAAGATGTCTCTGTTTCAGCAAAGCAGATCTATCCTCCAGCCTGGCGCGCATCGTTATCAACTCGTGGATGATTACTGGCGACCAGGGAAGTAGAGTCTCGTCATCTTGTTTCTCAGGTGACGGATCGCCATGAATACTGACACGACTGCTACGCCGCATGACGCGATTTTTAAAACGTTCTTAAACCACCCTGCTACCGCACGCGACTTTCTTCGGCTCCATCTTCCAGCCTCTTTGCAAAAACTGTGCGATCTGAACACGCTACAACTGGAATCGGGCAGCTTTATTGAGGACGATTTGCGCGCGTACTATTCCGATGTGCTGTGGTCATTAAAAACCCGCGAAGGCGATGGCTATATTTACACCATCATTGAGCATCAGAGCACCGCCGATGCCCATATGGCATTTCGGCTGATGCGTTATGCCATTGCGGTCATGCATCGTCATTTGGCTGCAGGTCACAAGAAACTTCCGCTGGTGATACCCATGCTTTTTTATCATGGCGCGGCAAGCCCATACCCCTACTCACTCTGCTGGCTGGACGAATTTGACGACCCAAAGGCCGCCAGACAACTTTATACCGCAGCGTTTCCACTGATCGATATCACCGTTGTTCCCGATGACGAGATCATGCAGCATCGCCGGATAGCGCTGTTGGAACTCATCCAAAAACATATTCGTAAACGCGATTTGATGGGGCTGGTAGAAAAACTGGCCATCCTGATTATTAAAGGACACGCTAATGACAGCCAGTTGAAAGCCTTGTTTAATTATCTAATGCAGGTCGGGGACACCGCACATTTTACCGAGTTTCTTCATGAGGTCGCCGAACGTTTACCCCAACATAAGGAAAAGTTGATGACTATCGCCGAAAGATTACGACAAGAAGGGCATCTTAATGGTCTTCAGGAAGGCCATATGAAAGGGTTACAAGAGGGGTTACAAACGGGCTTGCAACAAGGTAAACGAGAGGAAGCTTTACGTATTGCATCAACCCTGCAGGCTGATGGTATCGATCCGCTGACCATCTTCAGAATTACCGGCCTGACCGCTGAGGATCTGGCTACGCGCAGCCATTAATCTCAAGCCCGGTAAGCGTGGCTCTACCGGGCAACACAACAGATTTATAGGCGTTTTTTTAACGCCACCAGCGC
Source organism: Citrobacter sp. wls826 (assembly GCF_005281245.1). NCBI lineage: Bacteria > Pseudomonadati > Pseudomonadota > Gammaproteobacteria > Enterobacterales > Enterobacteriaceae > Citrobacter > Citrobacter sp. wls826. The sequence goes on along the minus strand of NZ_SZWS01000053.1, from coordinate 276,861 downwards.
TGCACAGAACTCTGCAGGATGCGAGATAAACGGTGCATGCGCCGCTTTAGCAAATATCAACGACTCGCTATGCGGCCACAGGGCATCGAGCATTGGGACCACTTTGCGCGGAACCAGTCCATCGAGATAGCCGTACAACCGCAGAAAAGGCATGTCCACAGCGCACAGAGGCTCACGCAGATCGACCGTTTTCAGGATCTCCAGTCCGCCATTGAGCACCTCGACATTCGGCATGGGTAACGCCAGAACTGTTTTCTTCAGTGCTCGCGCATCCTGACGCGCGGTGTCCGTGCCCATCGTCTGCAACGCCAGAAAACGTTCCACCGTACGCTGGAAATCTTCGCTCAACTGCTGCTGGAAACCTGCCAGCACTTCTGGCTTGATACCCGGCCACTCGTCACGCGCGCTAAAGCAAGGGGAAGACGCCACGGTCACCAGCGCCTGAACACGTTCAGGATGGGTTAACGCCACCTGGCTTGCGACCAGCCCGCCCAGACTCCAGCCGAGCCAGATGGCTTTCTCCGGTGCCTGTTTTACTACCCGCTCAGCCATCTCTTCCAGCGACATTGCGCCGAACCCCTGGCTGCGACCAAATCCCGGTAAGTCGACAAGATGCAGCGTGAAATGCGAACTCAGTTCCTCGCTTATGCAATGCCACACTTGCGCATTCAGTCCCCATCCGTGCAGCAGCACAAGATGGCAATTTCCCGAACCCTGGGTCTGCCACCAGATGTCATTCATCAGTTATTGTTCTCTTTTAGCCTGAAAGGATGCTTCTATGCTAACAGTACCGGGATTGTGCTGGCTATGCCGAATGCCCCTGACGTTAGGGCATTGGGGGATCTGTTCAGTCTGCACACGGGCAACGCATCAGCACGTCAGCCGGTGCCCTCAATGTGGACTCCCTACCGCGCATACCGTCGTTCCCTGCGGGCGCTGTCTGCAAAAACCACCGCCGTGGCAGCGACTGGTTACCGTCAGCGACTATGCTCCGCCATTGAGCGGGCTTATCCACCAGCTCAAGTTTTCCCGACGTGGCGAAATGGCCCCCGCTCTTTCACGCTTGTTGTTGCTGGAGGTATTACAGGCCCGGCGCGTCAGCGGTCTTCCTCTGCCGGACAGGCTCGTCAGCGTCCCGCTCTGGCAACGCCGGCACTGGCGCAGAGGGTTTAATCAGAGCGACTTACTGTGTCGTCCCCTGGCACGCTGGCTAGGCTGCGACTGGGACAGCCGGGCCATCACGCGGGTTCGGGCAACCGCCACACAGCACCATCTCAGCGCCCGATTACGTAAACGTAACCTGAAAAACGCCTTTCGCCTTGAATTGCCAGTGCAGGGACTCCATATGGTCATTGTGGATGATGTCGTCACTACCGGAAGTACCGTCGCGGAAATCGCGCAGCTGCTTTTACGCAACGGCGCGGCGACTGTCCAGGTATGGTGCCTGTGTCGAACCTTGTAGAGCCTCGATGATGGGCGTATTATAACCAAGTAAAATAGTCAACTATTAGGCCATTACTATGATCCATATTTCCGATGCTGCACAAGCGCACTTTGCCAAACTGCTGGCAAATCAGGAAGAAGGGACACAAATCCGCGTATTTGTGATTAATCCCGGCACGCCTAACGCTGAATGCGGCGTTTCTTATTGTCCGCCGGACGCCGTGGAAGCAACCGACACCGCCATTAAATTTGACCTGCTGACCGCATATGTTGATGAACTGAGCGCACCGTATCTGGAAGATGCAGAAATCGATTTCGTTACCGACCAGTTAGGCTCCCAGCTGACCCTGAAAGCACCAAACGCCAAAATGCGTAAAGTTGCCGATGATGCGCCGCTGATGGAACGCGTGGAGTACATGCTGCAATCGCAGATCAACCCACAGCTGGCAGGTCACGGTGGTCGCGTCTCTCTGATGGAAATCACCGATGAAGGCTACGCTATTCTGCAGTTTGGCGGCGGATGTAACGGCTGTTCAATGGTGGATGTAACGCTGAAAGAAGGTATCGAGAAACAGCTACTGGCTGAATTCCCTGAACTGAAAGGCGTTCGCGATTTAACCGAACACCAGCGCGGCGAGCACTCTTACTACTAACGCCTCAACCTGTAGAATCTCCGTAGGCCCGTTAAGACGCATCCGCGCCGCCATCGGGCATTGATGCCGGATGGCAGCGTAATCGCGTTATCCGGCCTACAACCTTGCATTTCTCCGCATATTTCCTGCAACAATCCCCCTCATAATTTGACCAGCCTCTCATAATTTAAATTTTGCCTGCCCAGGTGATTTTCAAGCGCCGTATGTTACCCGTATCATTCGCATCAGCACCTAACACACACATAACAGCCAGCTAAACTGATTAGTTTTGAAGGCAACCAGCATTGGTGCTGAGAATGCTCTGTTCCCGGTCGGGACAATCGGAATTTGTCATCTAAACACTGACGTTACCCATAACAAAGTAAAGGCCAGGTAAATCATGCCATTAGTCATCGTTGCTATCGGTGTAATCTTGTTACTCCTCCTGATGATCCGTTTCAAAATGAACGGTTTCATCGCTCTCGTCCTGGTGGCGCTTGCTGTCGGATTGATGCAAGGGATGCCACTGGATAAAGTCATCGGTTCGATTAAAGCCGGTGTCGGCGGAACCCTTGGCAGCCTCGCCCTGATTATGGGTTTTGGCGCCATGCTGGGCAAAATGCTGGCGGACTGCGGCGGCGCACAGCGCATCGCAACCACCCTGATTGCTAAATTCGGCAAAAAACATATTCAGTGGGCGGTGGTATTAACCGGCTTCACCGTCGGTTTTGCCCTGTTCTACGAAGTCGGCTTCGTGCTGATGCTGCCGCTGGTGTTCACCATCGCCGCTGCTGCCAACATCCCGCTGCTGTATGTTGGCGTGCCGATGGCTGCTGCGCTGTCCGTAACTCACGGCTTCCTGCCGCCGCACCCAGGTCCGACCGCTATTGCCACCATTTTCCATGCAGATATGGGTAAAACCCTGCTGTTTGGTACGATTCTGGCAATCCCGACCGTTATTCTCGCCGGTCCGGTGTACGCTCGCTTCCTGAAAGGCATCGATAAGCCAATCCCGGAAGGTCTGTACAGCGCGAAAACGTTTACTGAAGAAGAGATGCCTGGCTTTGGGGTCAGCGTCTGGACCTCTCTGGTACCGGTTATCCTGATGGCGATGCGCGCCGTGGCGGAGATGATTCTGCCAAAAGGCCACGCTTTCCTGACGGTGGCAGAATTCCTGGGTGACCCGGTTATGGCAACGCTTATCGCGGTGCTGATTGCAATGTTCACTTTTGGTCTGAACCGTGGACGTTCGATGGATCAGATCAACGACACGCTGGTGTCCTCCATCAAAATCATCGCGATGATGCTGTTGATCATTGGTGGTGGCGGTGCCTTCAAACAGGTCCTGGTGGATAGCGGCGTGGACAAGTACATCGCGTCAATGATGCACGGTTCAAACGTTTCTCCGCTGCTGATGGCATGGTCTATCGCTGCGGTACTGCGTATCGCACTGGGCTCCGCAACCGTTGCAGCGATCACCGCTGGTGGGATTGTGGCACCGCTGATTGCAACGACCGGCGTAAGCCCTGAACTAATGGTTATTGCGGTTGGTTCCGGTTCCGTCATTTTCTCCCACGTGAACGATCCAGGCTTCTGGTTGTTCAAGGAGTACTTCAACTTGACCATCGGTGAAACCATCAAGTCATGGTCAATGCTGGAAACCATTATCTCCGTCTGCGGTCTGGTAGGGTGTCTGCTG
>NZ_SZWS01000053.1:269170-272989 GCF_005281245.1 Citrobacter sp. wls826 | reverse complement strand
CCGGGGAAATCCCCGGCTTTTTTACTTCTTCTTCGCGGCCGCTTTTCGGCGCTTATCCAAATCCTTAATCAGCTTGTTCACACCGTCATCGGCAAACATCTGCTCCAGCGTGGCGGTGAGCTTACGCCGCCAGTTTTTGTACTGGTCGCTGGTCCCCGGAATATTGACGGGCTCAGCCATATCCAGCCAGTCTTCCGGTTGCAGGCCCAACAGCGCACTGTTACTGTCAGCGATGTAGCGTTGCATGCCGCGATTAAGAATCGGCGTCATCGACATCAGTGACGCCTTGTGACCAGCACGTTTTGGCAGGCACCCGTATTTGTGCAGCGCGTCCAGCAGCCCCTGTTTCGCCAGTTCTCTGTCCTGATACAACCCACGCAGCACGACTTCATCCGGGTACAGACCCAGCGCCTTACCCAGCGTCAGATCGCCGCTATCCCAATAACCTTTAAGCGTAGGAAGGTCATGCGTCGCCGCGACTGCCATTGATTGTTCCGGGTACGCTTTCGGCGCGCGGAAGTTTTTCTCATGGTCATTCTCAAAATAAAGCACTTTGTAGGAGTACACGCCGCTGTCACGCAGCTTGCTGACGATCTCTACCGGCACAGTCCCCAGATCTTCACCAATTACCATGCAGTGATGACGTTTACTTTCCAGCGCCAGAATTGAAAGCAGATCGTCGACCGGATAATGCACGTAGGCGCCGTGATCGGCAGTTTCGCCGTAAGGGATCCACCACAGACGCAGCATCGACATAACATGGTCGATACGCAACGCACCGCAGTTCTGCATATTGGCACGCAGCAGTTCGATAAACGGTTCGTAAGCGCGTGCCGTGATGATATGCGGATCCATCGGCGGCAATCCCCAGTTTTGCCCGAGCGGACCGAGAATATCCGGCGGTGCGCCAACCGAGGCTTTCAGGCAATACAACTCGCGGTCGCACCAGGTTTCCGCCCCGCCTTCGGCCACGCCGACAGCCAGATCGCGATATAATCCAATCGGCATCGCAAAGCCCTGGCTGGTTTTCCAGCAATCAGCAAACTGGGTATACGCCAGCCACTGCAACCACAGGTAGAAATCCACTTCATCACGATGCTCTTCGCAAAAGCGTTTTACCCCTGGCGAATCCACCGACTGGAAAGCTTGCGGCCACACCGGCCAGCCCCAGCGCAGTGCGTCCTCTTTCACCTGATGTGCATGCAGCGCGTCAAAGGCCGCCTGCCAGTACAGGCTATCCCCTTCCTGAATCACAAACTGACGAAATGCCGCCATCTGCTCATCGTCACGTGCAGAGAAGCTTTTCCACGCCATACGCAGCGCTGTCATCTTCAATGCCGTAACGGCAGAATAATCAACCCACTCGGTATCACGCGCGCGTTGCAGAGCTTGCTGAGTCGCGGGTTTCTGCCACCAGGCCTGCGCCTCTTTACTCAGGCGAAAATCGTCTACTGCGTTCACATCTATATAAATAACGTTCAGCCAGCGGCGTGACGACGGGCTGTACGGACTGGCACTCTCCGGGTTCGCCGGATACAGCGCGTGAATCGGATTCAGGCCGATAAACGCGCCACCGCGTTGCGCCACCTCCACCAGCATGGCACGGAGATCGCCAAAGTCGCCAATCCCCCAGTTTTTTTCTGAACGCAGGGTATAGAGCTGAACGCATGCGCCCCACAGCTTCTGCCCGGCTAACAGCGCCTGCGGCTCATAGCAGCGTTTCGGCGCGACGATGATGCGGCAATGGGTACGCAACTCCCCCTGGGTGAGGGTAAGCGTGTGATACCCTTCCGGCAGCTTCGCCGGAAGGTTGAACGATTTACCGCCGACGACATGTCCTTTGTGCTGCACGCCCTCTTCGGTGGTCAGCAACCAGTTAAACTCTCCGCGTCCCTCAACTGCCAGCGGCATTTTCTTACCCGCGGTATAAACCATGACATTCGGCACCGGGGTCACCGCCACCTGAGCGGTGGCGGTGGAGCGATGCATAGCGTCAAGCAAACGCCGCTTGGTTTCGACGCCAATAGACTGCGGTTTACCGTGGGCATTAATGTAATTGGGGCTGATCCCCGCCGCCAACGCGGCATTATCCAGACGTTTGCTTTCCATCGCGATTCCTTAACGTTTCGCCTGCCAGATACGAGTCTGATAATCGCGGATGGAGCGATCCGAACTGAACATGCCGCAACGCGCGGTATTCAGAATCGCCGCCCGGGTCCAGGCCTCCTGGTCACGATACAACACGTCAACCTGCTTCTGGGCTTCAACGTAGGCCGCGAAGTCCGCCATTAACAGATACGGGTCACCGCCCTGCTTGCCGATACTGTGCAGCATCTGGTCGAAGGCATGTTTATCGCCGTCGCTGTACTTCCCGCTTTCCAGCTCTTTCAGAACAGCATCCAGCACTTTATCTTTCTTACGCCATTTCACCGGGTCGTACCCTTTGGCCTTGAGCGCCTTCACCTCTTCCACAGTATGACCAAAGATAAAGATATTCTCGTCACCGACCTTCTCGGCGATTTCGACGTTTGCGCCATCCAGCGTACCGACGGTTAACGCACCGTTCAGCGCCAGCTTCATGTTACCGGTGCCGGAAGCCTCTTTCCCTGCGGTGGAGATTTGCTCAGAGATATCCGCCGCTGGGATCAACATTTCCGCCGCCGAGACACAATAATCCGGCAGGAATACGACCTTCAGCTTGTCGCCCACTTGCGGGTCGTTATTGATGGTTTCTGCGACCTTGTTAATGGCGAAGATGATATTTTTCGCCAGGTAGTAACCCGGAGCGGCTTTCGCGCCAAACAGGAATACGCGCGGCACGCGATCGGCCTGCGGGTTCTCACGGATTTCTTTGTATAACGCCAGAATATGCAGCAAGTTGAGGTGCTGACGCTTGTACTCATGCAGGCGTTTAATCTGAATATCAAAGAGAGCGTTAGTCGTTATCTCAATACCGGTACGCGCTTTAATAAACTTCACCAGACGCGCTTTGTTCGCCAGCTTGATGTCACGATACTGCTGACGAAACTTCGCGTCGTCGGCGTATTTTTCCAGGTTAATCAACTGATCGAGGTCGTTGGCCCACTCTTTTTTCAGCGATTTATCCAGCAGCGCGGCAAGTGCCGGGTTGCACTGCTTAATCCAGCGACGCGGAGTAATCCCGTTAGTGACGTTATGGAATTTGTTCGGCCAGAGCTGATGATATTCCGGGAACAGATCCTTCACCACCAAATCGGAGTGCAGCGCCGCCACGCCGTTAACCGCAAAGCCGCTGACCACACACATGTTGGCCATACGCACCTGTTTGTTGTGCACCACCGCCAGCTTCGCCCAAACTTCAGCGTCACCCGGCCAGGTTTTATCGACCAGCTTCTTAAAGCGGTCGTTAATCTCTTTGATGATTTGCATATGGCGCGGCAGTAGTGCTTTCACCAGCTTCTCGTCCCAGCACTCCAGCGCCTCTGGCATCAAAGTGTGGTTGGTATAAGCAAAGGTCTTACTGGTAATAGCCCACGCATCGTCCCAGCTCATCTGGTGCTCATCAATCAGTACACGCAGTAGCTCAGGGATGGCGATGGTCGGGTGAGTATCGTTGAGCTGAATCACCTCAAAATCAGCCAGCTCATGCAGTTTACGCCCTGCCAGATGATGGCGGCGCAGAATGTCAGCTACGGAGCAAGCGCACTGGAAGTATTGCTGCATCAGGCGCAGCTTTTTACCCGCGGTGTGGTTGTCGTTCGGGTACAGCACTTTGGTCAGTTTTTCAGCGTCGATGCCCTGCTGCTCTGCGCGCAGGAAATCGCCGTCATTAAATTTGGT
>NZ_SZWS01000053.1:268527-269103 GCF_005281245.1 Citrobacter sp. wls826 | reverse complement strand
CTGGCCTGCCACAGACGCAGCGGTTGCGCCACGCCGTTACGGTAGCCGAGAACCGGTAGATCCCAGGCCTGGCCGGTGATAACAAACCCCGGCTCCCAGTGCCCTTCTTTGGTGACCTTGCCGCCAATCCCTACTTGCACATCCAGTGCCTCGTTGTGACGGAACCACGGATAGCTGCCGCGATGCCAGTCATCCGGGGCTTCCATCTGCTGCCCATCGGCAAATGACTGACGGAACAGGCCGTACTGGTAGTTGAGACCATAGCCCGTCGCCGATTGACCGACTGTCGCCATCGAATCAAGGAAGCAGGCCGCCAGGCGCCCCAATCCACCGTTACCCAGCGCCGGGTCGATCTCTTCTTCCAGCAGGTCGGTCAGGTTGACGTCATGCGCTTTCAGCTCATCGCTCACCGCCTGATACCAGCCGAGATTGAGTAAGTTGTTGCCGGTCAGACGGCCAATCAAAAACTCCATCGAGATGTAGTTAACATGGCGCTGATTTTTTGCCGGTTTCGCCGCAGGCTGGGCGCAGAGTAACTCAGCCAACGCCCCACTCACTGCCTGCCACCACTGGCGC
>NZ_SZWS01000053.1:261209-268470 GCF_005281245.1 Citrobacter sp. wls826 | reverse complement strand
CTGCCACTGACGCGTCAGGGCAGCCTGAAATTGATCTTTGTTGAAAGTAGGCTGTGACATAGGGGTTCCAGATCCTTAGGTAATAAAACAACGTTATCGCTAGTTTGCCAGGCTCGTTGTTGACCTTCCTCATCCTGGCACGGATTAGGCAGGGAGGAGGAGCGGGGATGAGCATAAAAGTGTGATCGCTGCCACTTAAAGGGGGTGTTATCGCCCGTAAATTCGCGTAAGCCCGGCATAACGCCCCTGTAATGCCCAACGGACGACGCATTAATAACAAGAGATAAATCGACAATATCAAATAGAGGGGTGACGATGGGAAACAATCTGTAAACAGAGAAATAGTTTCTAACCTGAAATATCCAAGGTGGATAAGATAATTCACATAAAACTTTTAAGTCGGCCACAAAATTCGGCTCTTTACATTAAGCAACTGAGTAACCTTATAAAAAGGGAGGTATTTTTCGGCTCAGCCAAAATACCGACGGATCCAGTCGCCACGCCTGTTGTGACTCTTTAAAGCAATTAATGTAATAGATGTATAGATTTGTGACATAGTGCAAAATCAGACACACAAAAAGTCCGCTTAGCTTGCATAAAACACTAATCTGGCCGACCTTATATCTATTAATTACGAAGCGCAAAAAAAATCATTTTTCCCCATTTTCACACAGTGAAGTGACTAACTTATGTTGATTCCGTCTAAATTAAGTCGTCCGGTTCGACTCGACCATACGGTGGTTCGTGAGCGCCTGTTGGCTAAACTTTCCGGCGCGAACAATTTCAGGCTTGCCCTGATAACAAGTCCTGCTGGTTATGGAAAAACGACGTTGGTTTCACAATGGGCAGCGGGGAAGAACGACTTAGGCTGGTACTCTCTGGATGAAGGCGATAATCAGCAAGAGCGCTTTGCCAGCTATCTGATCGCCGCTATCCAACAGGCAACCGGTGGGCACTGCACCACCAGCGAAACAATGGTGCAAAAGCGCCAATACGCCAGCCTGACGTCACTGTTTGCGCAGCTATTTATTGAACTGGCCGAGTGGCATCGCCCGCTCTACCTGGTAGTGGATGATTATCATCTCATCTCCAATCCGGCAATTCACGAAGCGATGCGTTTCTTCCTGCGTCATCAGCCTGAGAACCTCACGCTGGTCGTGCTGTCGCGTAACCTGCCGCAGTTGGGTATTGCCAACCTGCGAGTACGCGATCAGTTGCTGGAGATAGGTAGCCAACAGCTGGCGTTTAACCACCAGGAAGCCAAACAATTTTTCGATCGACGTTTGTCCTCGCCTATCGAAGCGGCAGAAAGCAGCCGGATGTGCGATGACGTTGCTGGCTGGGCCACGGCGTTACAGCTGATTGCCCTCTCCGCCCGCCAGAACAACCACTCTGCACACCAGTCCGCACGCCGCCTCGCCGGGATCAACGCCAGCCATCTGTCCGATTATCTGGTTGATGAAGTGCTGGACAGCGTCGACCTCGGTACCCGTCATTTCCTGCTGAAAAGCGCCATTCTGCCCTCAATGAACGACGCACTGATCGTCCGGGTCACTGGGGAAGAAAACGGCCAGATGCGGCTGGAGGAGATTGAGCGCCAGGGATTATTCTTGCAGCGGATGGATGACGTCGGTGAGTGGTTCAGCTACCACCCGCTGTTTGGCAGCTTTTTACGCCAGCGCTGTCAGTGGGAGCTGGCAAGCGAACTGCCCGAAATACACCGCGCCGCCGCTGAAAGCTGGATGGCGCAAGGCTTCCCCAGCGAAGCTATCCACCACGCGCTGGCGGCAGGCGACGCCCATATGCTGCGCGATATCCTGCTTAACCATGCGTGGGGACTGTTTAACCACAGCGAACTGACATTACTGGAAGAGTCGCTGAAAGCCCTGCCGTGGGAAAGTCTGCTGGAAAATCCGCGTCTGGTTCTGCTGCAAGCCTGGCTGATGCAAAGCCAGCACCGCTACGGCGAGGTTAATACCCTGCTGGCGCGCGCTGAGCAGGAAATGAAAGGCGACATGGAACCGACGCTGCACGCCGAATTTAACGCCCTGCGTGCGCAGGTCGCGATTAACGACGGCAATCCTGACGAAGCCGAGCGCCTGGCAAAGCTGGCGCTGGATGAGTTACCCATCGCCTGGTTCTATAGCCGTATCGTCGCCACCTCGGTACACGGTGAAGTCCTGCACTGCAAGGGCGATCTCACGCGTTCTCTGGCGTTAATGCAGCAAACCGAGCAAATGGCACGCCATCATGACGTCTGGCATTACGCGCTGTGGAGTTTAATCCAGCAAAGCGAAATTTTGTTTGCCCAGGGCTTTTTACAGGCCGCCTGGGAGACTCAGGAAAAAGCGTTTCAGTTGATCAAAGAGCAGCATCTGGAACAGTTGCCGATGCACGAGTTCCTGGTGCGTATTCGCGCGCAGCTGCTGTGGGCATGGGCGCGCCTGGACGAATCGGAAGCGTCTGCCCGCGCGGGTATTGAACTGCTTTCCACATTCCAGCCGCAGCAACAGCTACAGTGCCTGGCGCTGCTGATTCAATGTTCGCTGGCCCGGGGGGATCTGGATAATGCGCGTAGCCTGCTTAACCGCCTGGAAAACCTGCTGGGTAACGGTCACTATCACAGTGACTGGATCTCGAACGCCGATAAGGTACGGGTGATTTACTGGCAAATGGTGGGCGACAAAAATTCGGCCGCCAACTGGCTGCGCCACACGCCGAAACCGGAATTCGCCAATAACCACTTCCTGCAAAGCCAGTGGCGCAACATCGCCCGCGCGCAGATCCTGCTGGGCGAGTTTGAACCGGCTGAGATTGTGCTGGAAGAGTTGAATGAAAATGCGCGCAATCTGCGCCTGATGAGCGATCTGAACCGTAACCTGCTGCTGCTTAATCAGCTCTACTGGCAGGCAGGACGCAAAAATGACGCACAGCGCGTGTTACTCGACGCGCTGCAGCTGGCGAACCGCACCGGATTTATCAGTCACTTTGTCATTGAAGGTGAGGCCATGGCGCAGCAACTGCGTCAGCTGATTCAGCTCAATACCTTACCGGAACTCGATCAGCACCGCGCCCAGCGTATTTTGCGTGAGATTAACCAGCATCACCGCCATAAATTCGCCCACTTCGATGAAGGATTCGTTGAGCGTCTGCTTACTCACCCGGAAGTACCGGAGCTTATCCGCACCAGCCCGCTGACCCAGCGCGAATGGCAGGTTCTGGGGCTGATTTATTCGGGCTACAGCAACGAGCAGATCGCCGGAGAATTGGCCGTCGCGGCAACGACCATCAAGACGCACATCCGCAATCTGTATCAAAAGCTCGGCGTCGCACACCGCCAGGATGCGGTGCAACATGCGCAGAAACTGCTGAAAATGATGGGGTATGGGGTTTAGTTAATGCCTGATACGCTACGCTTATCAGGCCTGGAATTAACTTAGCACAGCTCTAACTGAATATGATGGTCCGCAATAACCTGCATCACGCCAGCTGGCGGTAGCGTGTCGGTATACACCGCATCCACCATGCTGATACTGCCCATATTCACCATCGCGTTACGCCCAAACTTCGAGTGATCCACCACCAGCATCACATGCCGTGAATTCTCAATAATCGCGCGCTTGGTGCGAACTTCGTGATAATCAAACTCCAGCAGGGAGCCATCGCTATCGATACCGCTAATCCCTAAGATGCCGAAGTCCAGGCGGAACTGAGAAATAAAGTCGAGGGTCGCTTCGCCCATAATACCGCCGTCGCGGCTACGCAGTTCGCCACCGGCGAGTATGATGCGGAAATCCTCTTTCGCCATCAGCGTATTCGCCACATTGAGGTTGTTGGTCACAATGCGTAAATTGCTGTGATTGAGCAGCGCGTGAGCCACCGCTTCCGGCGTGGTGCCGATATCAATGAACAACGTAGAACCGTTCGGGATCTGCGTGGCAACTTTGCGGGCAATGCGCTCTTTTTCCGCCGTCTGTGTCGCTTTACGGTCATGCCACGGGGTGTTGACCGAGCTGGAGGGCAGCGCCGCGCCACCGTGATGGCGCAAAATCATGTTCTGATCGGCCAGATCGTTAAGATCGCGGCGAATCGTCTGCGGGCTGACGGAGAAATGCTCCACCAGCTCCTCAGTACTGACGTATCCCTGTTTCTTTACCAGCTCGATGATCGCGTCATGTCGTTGTGTTTGCTTCATTATTGTTCCCTGAAATTACGTTCGTTTTCGTACATTTATAGTATCGGCAAACGCCATTGCCAGACCCACGGCCAGCCCGGCGATATGTGCGCCGTTCGCCATCGACATGCCGAACACATCAAACCAGCCGGCAACAATCCAGATCAAAGCAAAGATAATCAAACCACGCTGCAGGAAAATACCACTTTGTGGATCGCGCTCGCCGCGCAACCACACATAACCCATCAGCGCATATACCACGCCAGACAGCCCACCAAACCACGGGCCGCTAAATTTCTGCTGAACGTAGCCGCTTAGCAGGGCGCTGATCACGGTAATTACAATCAGTTTTCCGCTGCCCAGACGCTTTTCTACCGCACCGCCGAGATACCACCACCACAGCAGGTTGAACAGAATATGCATCAGCGAGAAGTGCATAAAAGCGTGGGTGAAATAACGCCAGAATTCAAATTTCAGCGAAGGGTCAAACGGCCATGCCAGCCAGAGCATCACTGTCTGGTCGCCCAGCGTGTTCATCGCGATAAAGACCAGCACACACGCGGCCATCACCACCCAGGTTACCGGGCCTGCGCGTTCGCGCAATGTGGCCAGGAACGGATAACGCTGGTAGCGCAGACCGCTGTCGGTATGACCCGACTGCCAGCTTGCCGCGAGGTAACGCGGATCGCCTGGATTCTCCAGAAACCGCGCCAGCTCAGCATGCACGCGCTCAGCCTGGGACTCATCCGCCAGCCAGACATCCGTTTGCTGATGTTGTTGAATCGTCAGGATAACGCCCTGTGTCGCCATATAATCAACAAATGCCTGCGCCACGCGGGGGTTAGCAAAAGAGGTAATCATCAACATGGTTGCTGTCGCTTATTCCACACAAAAGAGGACAGTATATATACCCTTCTTACTTCGAGCTGCATCTTTGTTGGCTTTCCTCACTCACTCCGGTCACGTACTGTTCGTACGCTCCCGGAGATTCGCTGCGTCGCCGTCGCGATGCAACTCGAATTAATTTGGGTATAGTCTTACGAACCGTATGCCACTTCTGCCGGAAAATGTCGATGCCAGGCGTCGAAGCCGCCGTCAACACTGTAAACCACGTCATAGCCCTGCTGAAGAAGATATTGCGCCGCGCCTTTACTGCTGTTGCCGTGATAACACATTACTAACACGGCGGTGTCGAAATCATGCTCGCGCATAAATGACCCCAGCGTGTCGTTCGTCAGATGAAACGCCTGTGGAGCGTGACCCATCGCATAGCTTTGCGGGTCGCGGATATCCACTAACACCGCGGTCCCCTGGTGCAGCTTCTGATGCGCTTCTTCGACATTAATACATTCAAACTGATCCATTGCTCTCTCTTCTTTATATTGCAGGTGACGCTTTTCAGACATGTTACTTCTTAGTGTACGTCCCGACGGCAGTTAAACGCCATAATGTTATATGTATCACTGTAAATTGTTTATCCGATGTTACCAATGGCGCGATTCTTTGCTATTATGCTCGATAACGAACATTAATGAGCTATAACGAAAGTGCGAGAGGCCAGCATGGAAACCAAAGATCTGATTGTGATAGGTGGAGGCATCAACGGTGCCGGTATCGCGGCAGATGCCGCTGGACGCGGTTTATCCGTGCTGATGCTGGAAGCGCAGGATTTAGCCTGCGCCACCTCTTCCGCTAGCTCCAAACTCATCCACGGTGGCCTGCGCTACCTGGAACACTACGAATTTCGCCTGGTGAGCGAAGCGCTGGCCGAACGTGAGGTGTTGTTGAAAATGGCACCGCATATCGCCTTCCCGATGCGCTTTCGTCTGCCCCATCGCCCGCACCTGCGTCCAGCGTGGATGATCCGCATTGGTCTGTTTATGTACGATCATCTGGGCAAACGCACCAGTTTACCGAGTTCGACCGGTTTGCGTTTTGGCGCAGATTCCGTAATGAAACCTGAGATTGTGCGCGGTTTCGAATATTCCGACTGCTGGGTAGACGATGCGCGACTGGTTTTGGCAAACGCCCAAATGGTCGTACGCAAAGGCGGAGAGGTGTTAACCCGCACTCGCGCTACCTCCGCTCGCCGTGAAAACGGATTGTGGATTGTTGAAGCTGAAGATATCGATACCGGTAAAAAGCACACCTGGCAGGCGCGTGGTCTGGTCAATGCCACCGGCCCATGGGTGAAAGAGTTCTTCGACGACGGCATGCATCTGCCATCGCCGTACGGTATTCGTCTGATTAAAGGCAGCCACATCGTAGTGCCGCGCGTCCATACCCAGAAGCAAGCTTATATACTGCAAAACGAAGATAAACGTATTGTGTTTGTCATCCCATGGATGGACGAATTCTCGATCATCGGGACGACTGACGTCGAATACAAAGGCGATCCGAAAGCGGTAAAAATTGATGAGAGTGAAATCAATTATCTGCTGAAGGTCTACAACGCGCACTTTAAGAAACAACTGGGCCGTGACGATATCGTCTGGACCTACTCGGGCGTACGTCCGCTGTGCGATGACGAGTCCGACTCGCCGCAGGCTATCACCCGTGATTACACGCTGGATATCCACGACGAAAACGGCAAAGCGCCGCTGCTGTCGGTCTTTGGTGGTAAGCTGACGACCTACCGTAAGCTGGCCGAACACGCGATGGAAAAACTGGCGTCGTACTATCAGGGAATCGGTCCGGCGTGGACAAAAGAGTGCATTCTGCCAGGCGGTGACATCGGCGGCGATCGGGAAGATTACGCGGCCAAACTGCGCCGTCGCTACCCGTTCCTGACCGAGTCGCTGGCGCGCCATTATTCGCGCACCTACGGCAGTAACACCGAATGGATTATCGGGGAAGCCACCTCGCTTGCCGAGTTAGGTGAAGACTTCGGCCATGAGTTCTATGAGGCCGAGCTGAAATATCTGGTCGATCACGAATGGGTGCGCCGTGCGGAAGATGCGCTGTGGCGTCGCACGAAAGAAGGTATGTGGCTGAACGCTGAACAGCAGTCGCGCATGACCCAGTGGCTGGCGGAGTACATTGAGAAACAGCAGCTGTCGCTGGCGTCTTAAGACACTCGATATAAAA
>NZ_SZWS01000053.1:249130-261166 GCF_005281245.1 Citrobacter sp. wls826 | reverse complement strand
GCCCGGTAAGCGTCAGCGCTACCGGGCCTTTTGCCGGATGGCGGTTAACGCCTTATCCGGCCTACAGGTCGTCCTGCCCTTGTTACAACCGCACCGAGTCGATATGCCAGATGTTTTCGGCGTACTCTTTGATCGTCCTGTCCGACGAGAAGTAGCCCATGTTGGCGATATTAATCATCGACTTGGTGGTCCACTCTTCCGGGTGGCGATACAGTTCGTCAACCTTATCCTGGCAGTCAACGTAGCTGCGATAATCCGCCAGAACCTGATAGTGGTCGCCAAAGTTGATCAGCGAGTCAACCAGGTCACGATAGCGCCCCGGCTCCTCAGGGCTGAATACACCGCTGCCAATCTGCGTCAGCACCTGGTGCAGCTCTTCGTCTTTCTCGTAATACTCACGCGGCTTGTAGCCCTGGCTGCGTAAGGCTTCGACCTCTTCCGCCGTATTACCAAAGATAAAGATATTTTCTGCGCCCACATGCTCCAGCATCTCGACGTTGGCACCGTCCAGCGTCCCAATGGTCAGCGCACCGTTGAGGGCAAACTTCATATTACTGGTACCAGAGGCTTCGGTCCCGGCCAGCGAAATCTGCTCAGACAGGTCGGCAGCAGGAATAATCACCTGCGCCAGGCTGACGCTGTAGTTAGGAATAAACACCACTTTCAGCTTGTCACCAATTTGCGGATCGTTGTTGATCACTTTCGCGACGTCGTTGATCAGGTGAATGATGTGCTTCGCCATATAATAGGCCGAAGCCGCTTTACCGGCGAAGATATTCACACGCGGCACCCACTCGGCGTCAGGATCGGCCTTAATGCGGTTGTAGCGGGTGATCACATGCAGCACGTTCATCAACTGGCGTTTGTATTCGTGAATACGCTTGATCTGCACATCAAACAGCGATTTCGGGTTCACCACCACGTTAAGCTGCTGGGCAATGAGCGTTGCCAGACGCTTTTTATTCTCCAGCTTCGCACGGCGCACCGCCTGATTTACTAGCGGGTAATCGCAGTGCTGTTCAAGCTCGCTTAGCTGGCTGAGATCGGTTCGCCAGGTGCGACCAATGTTCTCATCCAGTACCTCAGAGAGCGATGGGTTAGCCAGCGCCAGCCAGCGGCGCGGCGTCACGCCGTTGGTGACGTTACAGAAACGAGTCGGGAAAATCTTCGCAAAGTCAGCAAACAGCGACTGCACCATCAGGTTGGAGTGCAGCTCAGAAACGCCGTTAACCTTGTGGCTCACCACCACTGCGAGCCATGCCATTCGCACCCGGCGGCCATTGGATTCATCGATAATCGACGTCCGTCCCAGCAGACTGGTATCGTTCGGATACTGTTCCTGCAACGTCTTCAGGAAGTAGTCGTTAATCTCAAAGATGATTTGCAGATGGCGCGGCAGAATTTTGCCCAGCATATCGACAGGCCAGGTCTCCAGCGCTTCGCTCATCAAGGTGTGGTTGGTATACGAGAAGACCTGGCAGCAGACCTCAAACGCATTATCCCAACTGAATTTATGCTCATCGATCAGCAGACGCATCAGCTCAGGAATCGACAGTACCGGATGGGTGTCGTTGAGGTGAATGGCGATCTTATCTGCCAGGTTGTCGTAGGTTTTGTGCAGTTGATAATGACGGTTCAGGATGTCCTGCACCGTGGAGGAGACCAGAAAATACTCCTGGCGCAAACGCAGCTCGCGTCCTGAATAGGTGGAGTCATCCGGATACAGCACACGGGAGACGTTCTCGGAGTGGTTTTTATCTTCCACCGCCGCAAAGTAGTCGCCCTGGTTAAATTTACCGAGGTTGATTTCGCTACTGGCCTGGGCATTCCACAAGCGCAGCGTATTGGTGGCGTCTGTGTCATAACCGGGAATAATTTGGTCGTAGGCTACCGCGAGGATCTCTTCAGTTTCTATCCAGCGCGTTTTCTTGCCTTCCTGCTGAATACGCCCGCCAAAGCGCACTTTGTAACGCGTATTGTGGCGTTTGAATTCCCACGGGTTACCGTATTCCAGCCAGTAGTCCGGTGACTCTTTCTGTCGGCCATCAACAATGTTCTGTTTGAACATGCCGTAGTCATAACGAATACCGTAGCCGCGTCCCGGCAGACCCAACGTTGCCAGTGAGTCCAGGAAGCAGGCCGCCAGGCGCCCGAGGCCACCGTTGCCAAGACCAGGGTCGTTTTCTTCATCGATCAGATCTTCAAGATCCAACCCCATACCTTCCAGCGCATTTTTGACATCGTCATAAATACCCAACGATAACAGTGCATTGGAAAGTGTGCGGCCAATCAGAAACTCCATTGACAGATAATAAACCTGTCGAGTTTCCTGGGATAATTGCGCACGGTTAGAACGCAGCCAGCGCTCCACGAGACGATCGCGCACCGCGAACAACGTGGCGTTCAGCCACTCATGTTTATTGGCAATAACCGGGTCTTTACCAATCGTGAACATCAGCTTGTAGGCGATAGAATGCTTAAGTGCCTCTACGCTGAGTGTGGGCGATGCATAAGTAAATGGAGCATTCATATAGGTGATTCCTGGATATCTATTTCAAACGATAGTAAAGCTCACGGTATGACTTCGCCGCGACTTGCCAGCTAAAATCCATGGTCATGGCCTGACGTTGTACAAACCGCCACAGCGAAGGCCGGGACCACAATACGAAAGCACGCCGAATCGCGCGTAGCAGCGACCAGGCATTACTATCTTCAAATACAAACCCACTGGCGATACCATCCGCCAGGTTTTCCAGCGAACTGTCAGAGACCGTATCAGCCAGCCCACCGGTGCGCCGCACCAGCGGCAGCGTGCCGTACTTCAGTCCATACAACTGCGTTAAGCCACACGGCTCAAAACGGCTGGGGACCAATATAACGTCGGCCCCACCCATGATGCGGTGCGAGAAGGCTTCGTGATAGCCAATCTGTACGCCCACCTGTCCCGGATGTTCCGCCGCCGCGGCGAGGAAACCTTCCTGTAAAACCGGATCGCCCGCACCAAGCAATGCCAGCTGTCCACCCTGCTCTAACAACCCCGGTAGCGCTTCCAGCACCAGATCCAGCCCTTTCTGACTGGTCAGGCGGCTGACTACGGCAAATAACGGCACTTTGTCGTTAACCTTAAGTCCCATCGCGATCTGTAGCTGGCGTTTGTTCTCCGCCTTCTCTTCCAGCGTTTCACGCGTATACCGCGACGCCAGCAGCAGATCGGTTTCCGGGCTCCAGATTTTTTCATCAACGCCGTTCAGCACACCGGAAAGACGTCCTTCACGATGACGCTGCTGCAACAGACCTTCCATGCCGTAGGCAAACTGCGGCTCGGTAATTTCCCGCGCGTAGGTCGGACTGACCGCCGTAATGTGGTCGGCGTAGTACAACCCGGCCTTCAGGAAAGAAATCTGCCCGTTAAACTCCAGTCCGTGCACGTTAAAGAACGACCATGGCAATTGGATGTCATCCATATGCTTTGCATAAAACATGCCTTGATACGCCAGGTTGTGCACGGTGAACACCGATTTCGCCGGATGGCCGCGCGCCGCCAGATACGCCGGGGCCAGACCGGCATGCCAGTCGTGCGCATGCACCACATCCGGGCGCCAGAATGGGTCAAAGCCACAGGCCATTTCACTGCCGACCCAACCCAGCAGCGCAAAACGCAGCACGTTATCGGTATATGCAAACAGGTTAGTGTCGTGATACGGGCTACCGGGACGGTCATAGAGATGCGGCGCGTCAATCAGGTAAATGCCCACACCGTTGAAATGCCCGAACAACAGCGTAATACGTCCGGCGAAGGTATCGCGACGCGTCACTACCTGCGCATCGGGAATGCCGCGACGGATATCAGGAAACGCCGGGAGCAGCACGCGGGCATCCACACCGTCCGCGATTTGCGCTGCGGGTAACGCCCCAATAACATCCGCCAGTCCCCCGGTTTTTAACAAAGGGAACATCTCTGAACAAACGTGTAAAACCTGCATTATCGCTCCTGTTTGATCTGCAGTTTGCGCAGCATTTCACGCGTGACCAGTACAATACCTTCCTCTGAACGGTAGAAACGACGAGCATCTTCTTCCGCGTTTTCACCAATCACCATGCCTTCAGGAATAACGCAGGCGCGGTCGATAATGCAACGACGTAAGCGGCACGAACGTCCCACCCACACTTCAGGTAACAACACTGCCGAATCAATGTTACAGAATGAATTCACCCGCACTCGCGGGAACAGAACGGACTGCACTACCACCGAACCAGAAATAATACAGCCGCCGGAAACCAGCGAGTTCAGCGTCATTCCGTGGCTACCGGAACGGTCCTGAACAAATTTCGCCGGCGGCAGTGATTCCATATGCGTACGGATTGGCCAGTCCTGGTCGTACATATCCAGTTCAGGCGTCACCGAAGCCAGATCGAGGTTTGCTTTCCAGTAGGCTTCCAGCGTTCCCACATCGCGCCAGTACGGCTCGGATTCCGGGTCAGACTGTACGCAGGACAATGGGAATGGATGAGCATATGCCATGCCAGCTTCGGTGATTTTCGGGATGATGTCTTTGCCAAAATCGTGACTGGATTTTTCATCGAGATCATCTTCCGCCAGCAGTTCATACAGATAATCGGCGTCGAAGATGTAGATCCCCATACTGGCAAGCGATTTGGTCGGATCATTAGGCATCGCTGGCGGGTTGGCAGGTTTTTCAACGAACTCGATAATTTTATCGGTGTCGTCCACGTCCATTACGCCAAACGCGCTGGCCTCTTCAATAGGCACAGGCATACAGGCCACTGTGCAACGCGCGCCTTTCTCAACGTGGTCGATCAGCATGCGTGAGTAGTCCTGCTTATAAATATGATCGCCCGCGAGGATCACCACATATTCCGCTTTATAGCGTCGAATGATGTCCAGGTTTTGGGTCACCGCATCCGCCGTGCCACGATACCAGTTTTCACCCTGCATCCTCTGCTGGGCAGGCAGCAGATCGACGAACTCGTTCATCTCTTCACTAAAGAACGACCAGCCGCGCTGAATATGCTGCACCAGCGTGTGTGACTGGTACTGAGTGATCACGCCGATACGGCGGATCCCGGAATTAAGACAGTTGGATAAGGCAAAATCGATAATGCGGAACTTACCGCCAAAGTGCACGGCAGGCTTGGCACGCTTATTGGTTAAATCTTTCAGGCGAGTACCGCGGCCACCGGCCAGGATCAGGGCAACAGATTTTAATGGCAGCTGGCGCGCCAACATTACACGATCGTTCTTCTCTAAACTTACCATGACTAACTCCTTTTTATCTTCTCTGGAACACACACAGTCCGTGCGCAGGTCCCTGCCAGACCGCCGTAAGCACCGGATTATCCTCTCCGGCAAATGGGGGAATGGCGTGCCATTCCCCTTCAGGTAAAACGATATCTGTCACCTCAAGCGTGGCGTTTATTGCAATCAGGAAACGATCTGAAAGCAGGATTTGCATCTGCCTCGGGCCGTTATGCCACTCATCCGCACTTAAGGGTTGTGCGTACTTATTCAGCCAACGAACATTGCCATCGCCCTCTTCCCACCAGCAATCGCCTGTTAATGCAGGTATTTGCCGACGCAGATGAATCAACGCGGCGGTAAATGTGGTTAGCCCACTGTTTGCCTGCTGCCAGTCCAGCCAGGTTAAGGCGTTATCCTGGCAGTAAGCGTTATTATTACCGTGCTGGCTATGACCATGCTCATCACCCGCCAGCAGCATCGGCGTCCCCTGGGAGAGCAACAGCGTGGTTAGCAGCGCATGAATGCTGTCGCGCCGCCGCTCAATCAGGTCCAGCGAGCCGCCTAATCCTTCTTTACCATGATTGTCACTGTAGTTATTGCTAGTGCCGTCGCGATTTTCCTCACCATTCGCTTCATTGTGCTTATTTGTGAAGCAAACGCAGTCGCGTAGCGTAAAACCGTCATGCGCGGTCACCAGATTGACCGTGGCGCTGGGATTGCGGCCCGGGCGTTTAAACACGTCGCTGGATGCGGCAAAACGTCCGGCAAACTCGCCCAACGAAAGATTACGCTGGAGCCAAAAACGTCGCGTCGCATCGCGGAAATGGTCATTCCACTCGGCAAACGGCGGGGGGAAATTCCCCACCTGATACCCGCCTTCACCAATATCCCACGGTTCCGCAATCAGCTTGGCGCGTGAGAGCAGCGGACAGTTTTGGATCGCGGTAAACAGCGGAGCATCCTGACGAAACTCAGGCGTACGCCCCATGACGGAAGCCAAATCAAAACGAAAACCATCCACATGGCAGGTTTCAACCCAGTAGCGCAGGCACTCGCATGCGTATTCCACAACGCCAGGATGGCTCAGATTGATGGTGTTCCCACAACCGGTCCAGTTGTAGTAATCGCCATCATCTCTGATCCAATAATAGCTACGGTTATCAATTCCGCGCAGCGAGAAGACAGGTCCTTCGAGATCCAGCTCGGCGCTGTGGTTCAAAACGATGTCGAGAATGACCTCAATACCCGCTTTGTGCAGCGCTTTTACCGCGTCGCGAAACTCATCAAGCGCACTCTCCGGCGAGCTGGCATAGGCCGGATGCAGCGCGTACATCGCCACCGGGTTGTAGCCCCAGTAGTTTGACAGGCCCAGCCGCTGAAGCCGCGGTTCGCTGGCGAAATGCGCCACCGGTAACAGCTCCAGTGCGGTAATGCCGAGGCGCTTGAAATAGTCGATCATCACCGGATGACCCAGCGCTTTGTAGGTCCCGCGAATTTCTTCCGGCAGGTCAGGATGCAAATACGTCAGCCCTTTGACATGCGCTTCGTAAATTACGGTATTGCCCCACGGCGTGCGCGGCGGGGCATCATCCTCCCAGTCATAATGGTCGGACACCACCACGCCCTTCAGCGCGATGGCGGCATTATCATGATGATCCGGTTCATTCAGCCCACCGTGCAGCAGTGGGTTATCTTTTAACTCGCCATCCACCCGACGCGCGCAAGGGTCAAGCAGCAGTTTCGCCGGATTAAACCGGTGGCCCTGCTGCGGTTGCCACGGACCATGTACGCGATAGCCATAGCGTAGACCGGGACGGGCGTTGGCCAGATAGCCGTGCCAGACATCGCCGCTACGCCCCGGCAGGTCGTAGCGGAGTTCGCAGCCTTGCTCATCGAATACGCATAATTCAACGCGTTCAGCGTGGGCCGAAAAGAGGGTGAAATTGACGCCATGGCCGTCATACGTTGCACCATGGGGGGTGGCGTTGCCGGTTGCCAGTTGCGTCATTATCCCTCCCGCACCAGCCAGATCGTTGCCAGCGGTGGCAACGTCAGGCTCAGTGAGTGCTGACGACCATGACTGGCGATTTCATCGCTGTGTACCGCGCCGCCGTTACCGGTATTGCTACCGTGATAATGCATCGAGTCGGTATTGAGGATCTCGCGCCATTTGCCCGGCTGATTGATACCGAAGCGATAGCCGTGGCGAGGTACTGGCGTAAAGTTGCTGATAACGATGATTTCATTACCGACTTTGTCACGACGAACGAAAGCCAGCACCGAACGTTCTTTGTCATCCACCACCAGCCACTCGAAGCCATAAGCGTCAAAATCAAGCTCGTGCAGCGCTTTGTGATGACGATAGGTAAGGTTCAGATCGCGCACCAAACGCTGTACGCCGTGGTGCCAGTTATCGCCGCCTTCCAGCAGATGCCAGTCGAGGCTGGCGTCATGGTTCCACTCACGCCCCTGAGCAAACTCGTTGCCCATAAACAGCAGTTTCTTGCCCGGGAAGGCCCACATCCAGCCGTAGTAGGCGCGCAGGTTGGCAAACTTCTGCCATGCGTCCCCCGGCATGCGATCGAGAATTGATTTTTTACCGTGTACCACTTCATCGTGCGACAGCGGCAGGACAAAGTTTTCGGTGTAGTTGTACAGCATGCCGAAGGTCAGCTTATCGTGATGGAACTGACGATGAACCGGATCCAACTTCATGTAGTCCAGCGTGTCGTGCATCCAGCCGAGGTTCCACTTATACCAGAACCCTAAACCGCCCATATCCTGTGGCCTTGAAACGCCGGCAAAGTCGGTGGACTCTTCCGCCATGCTCACGGCCCCCGGCACCTGCTCGCCAAGAATACGGTTGGTATTGCGTAAAAACTCAATGGCTTCGAGGTTTTCACGACCGCCAAATTCGTTCGGGACCCACTCCCCTTCTTTACGGCTGTAGTCGCGATAAATCATCGACGCCACGGCATCTACGCGCAGCGCATCGATACCAAAACGTTCAATCCAGTACAGGGCATTGCCTACCAGATAGTTACTGACTTCACGGCGACCGTAGTTGTAGATCAGCGTGTTCCAGTCCTGGTGATACCCTTCGCGCGGGTCGCTATGCTCATACAGATTGGTGCCATCAAACTCTGCCAGACCAAAGTCGTCCGACGGGAAATGGCCCGGCACCCAGTCGAGAATGACGTTCAGTCCGGCCTGATGCGCGGCATTCACAAAATAGCGGAAATCATCACGCGTCCCGAAACGACGGGTCGGCGCATACATACCGGTAGGTTGGTAGCCCCAGCTACCGTCGAACGGATGCTCATTAATCGGCAACAGTTCGAGATGGGTAAAGCCCATCCACTTGACGTAAGGCACCAGTTGATCCGCCAGTTCGCGGTAGCTCAGCCAGAAGTTGTTATCGGTATGACGACGCCATGAGCCCAGGTGCACTTCATAGATAGAGATCGGCGCATCAAACTGGTTGGCTTTTTTTCGCTCCTCGCTTTGCACCACTTTTTCCGGCAGACCGCAGATAAGCGACGCGGTTTCCGGGCGCATTTGCGCTTCGAAGGCGTAAGGGTCCGCTTTGATTCGCAGCTTACCGTTCGCATCGATCATCTCGTATTTATACAGTTGACCATGCTGCGCGCCGGGGATAAACAGCTCCCAGATACCGCTTTCTTTGCGCAGGCGCATCGGGTGGCGACGGCCATCCCAATAGTTGAACTGCCCAACCACTGACACGCGTTGAGCGTTAGGCGCCCAGACGGAGAAGCGCGTACCGGTTACGCCATCCATGGTATCCGCATGCGCGCCCAGCGTTTCGTAAGGTCGCAAGTGCGTACCTTCAGATAGCAGCCAGGCATCCATATCCTGGATCAGCGGGCCAAAACGATAAGGGTCATCAATCAGATTCTCCTGTCCATGCCAGACAACAGCTAACTGATAGCGAAAGAAATTTTTACGGCGGGGAAGTACAGCACAGAAAAAACCGCGAGAGTCGAGGCAGTCCAGCTTGCCGACTTTGCGTCCGGTTTTGGGTTCGATCACCCACACTTCGGTGGCGTCAGGTAATAGGGCGCGGACTTCAAGTCCAGCGTCAGTTTGGTGCATACCGAGTACGGAAAAAGGATCCGCAAAATGGCCTGCAATTAGCGCATTAATCACGTCTCTATCGATACGAACGGACATGGTTGTCATCCTGTTTTATGGTGTCACGCCTTCCAACTGATCTTCGACATCAGGTAGTGACACTTTTTTTGACCTGAACGGCGCAGCACAATTGTGCATCCTCTCTGCGTCGTCCCACCTTCAGGCAACAACTTAATACCTCCGGTACTAAGTCACCCTTAAAGAATAGCCAATGCTTTATCTTACTCCTGGTAAAAAATGAAACATCTGCGCTTACTCCTGTATTACGCAAAAAAATGGGTGACTCAGCACCCATTGTTAAAACACGCAATCACTCTGCCGGAAAGCCGTATTGACTGATCCGGCCAGGTGGTTCGCGTCGTTTGTAGGCCTGATAAACGTGGCGTCATCAGGCAGTCCCACATTACGCCAACTGACGCAGCATACGGCGCAATGGCTCTGCAGCCCCCCACAGCAACTGGTCGCCCACGGTAAAGGCTGACAGGAACTCCGGTCCCATATTCAGCTTACGCAGACGGCCTACTGGCGTGGTCAGCGTGCCGGTAACGGCCGCCGGGGTTAACTCACGCATGGTGATATCCCGATCGTTTGGCACGACTTTGGCCCACGGATTGTGCGCTGCCAGCAGTTCTTCCACGGTCGGAATAGACACATCTTTTTTCAGTTTAATGGTGAACGCCT
This sequence comes from Citrobacter sp. wls826, assembly GCF_005281245.1. Classification (NCBI taxonomy): domain Bacteria; kingdom Pseudomonadati; phylum Pseudomonadota; class Gammaproteobacteria; order Enterobacterales; family Enterobacteriaceae; genus Citrobacter; species Citrobacter sp. wls826. Next base: position 251,073 of record NZ_SZWS01000053.1, on the reverse strand, counting down.
GGCTGTGGCAGCGCAGCGCACCGACGCGCACGCACAGACCATCAACCGGGATCACGGAAGAGGTGTTAAGAATTTTGTTGGTTTCAGCCTGTCCCTTCCACTCTTCGCGGCTCTGACCGTTATCAAGTTGTTTGTCGATCCACGGAATCAGGCTACCGGCCAGCGGTACGCCAAAGTTATCAACCGGCAGTTCACCGCTGCGGGACAGGGTCGTCACTTTACGTTCGATATCGAGAATAGCAGAGGAAGGGGTTGCCAGTTCATCGGCCACATGGCCATACAGATGACCCATCTGGGACAGCAGTTCGCGCATATGGCGCGCGCCGCCGCCGGAGGCCGCCTGATAGGTCGCCACAGAAACCCAGTCAACCAGGTCATTGGCAAACAGGCCACCGAGGGACATCAGCATCAGGCTAACGGTACAGTTACCGCCGACAAAGGTCTTAATACCTTTGTTCAGGCCGTCAGTGATGACATCCTGGTTAACCGGATCGAGAATGATGATGGCATCGTCTTTCATACGCAGCGAAGAGGCCGCGTCAATCCAGTAACCCTGCCAACCGCTTTCACGAAGCTTTGGATAGATTTCGTTGGTATAATCGCCGCCCTGACAGGTCACGATGATATCGAGCGCCTTCAGCGCATCCAGATCAAAAGCGTCCTGAAGCGTGCCGGTCGCGGTTCCACCGAATGTCGGTGCCGCCTGCCCGAGCTGGGAAGTAGAAAAGAAAACAGGGCGAATGGCGTCGAAGTCACGCTCCTCAACCATGCGTTGCATGAGAACAGAGCCGACCATACCGCGCCAGCCGATAAAACCAACATTTTTCATAGCGTTTTTTTCCTGCAGAGATGTGTGCTGTGTATGCTAACCAGTATCCTACTGGCCTATCCTTCACCATACAAAAAGCAGCCAAAGTCGCAAGTGAAATTAATCAATGATAGCGAAGCCATCAGTAATGCGACTTATCTCGCTGCGCAAGCAAGCAGAAAGTCCGTGGTAATAGTAAGGGAATTTGAGTTATGAATGAAATTATTTCAGCGGCAGTTTTATTGATCCTTATTATGGACCCGCTCGGAAATCTGCCCATTTTCATGTCCGTATTGAAACATACCGAACCCAAACGCCGCCGCGCGATTATGATTCGCGAGCTGTTTATTGCGCTGTTGGTGATGCTGATATTCCTGTTTGCTGGCGAGAAAATACTGGCATTTCTTAACCTGCGCGCGGAAACCGTTTCGATCTCCGGGGGCATCATTTTGTTCCTGATCGCCATTAAGATGATTTTCCCCAGCGCCACCGGGAATAGCACCGGGCTTCCGGCAGGCGAAGAGCCGTTTATCGTGCCACTGGCGATCCCGCTGGTAGCCGGTCCGACAATCCTGGCTTCATTAATGCTGTTATCACATCAGTATCCGAACCAGATGGGGCATCTGGTGATTGCTCTGCTGATCGCCTGGGGTGGTACTTTTGTGATTTTGCTGCAGTCGTCGCTGTTTTTGCGTCTGCTGGGCGAGAAAGGGGTGAACGCACTGGAGCGCCTGATGGGGCTGATTCTGGTGATGATGGCTACCCAGATGTTCCTCGACGGCGTAAGGATGTGGATGAAGGGGTAATCTCTCCTTTTTGGCTCAGATAGCATGTTACCCGGAGAACAGTTCCGTTCACGTTATGCTCATTGCTTCTCTGAGATCTCGTCACCAGTGAACGTGTTAAGGGGGCTACGCAGCCCCCTTAACAATCCAGGCTCTCCGGCACCGCTGTAATTTCAGGTATTCCTTACACTTTTAACTCGCTGAAAAAACGTATTTTCATTTCTGCGAGATGCCTTCCGGAATGCCCTCTTGTCAGCATCGCGGATAAACATTATCTTCTCGCTGCACCTGCAAAATCAGGTGCCAGAATTAGCCTTCTGAAAATCATACTGGCGACATATACTTCTATG
>NZ_SZWS01000053.1:248507-249061 GCF_005281245.1 Citrobacter sp. wls826 | reverse complement strand
GGGTCGAGCGGGGGCGTCGCAAGACGCGCCGGTATCCAGTATGACCGGTAAGGCTAACTCCGCTCGATTCCGCCACCCGCGAGATTAGCCTCTCCGGTGGTGGTTTAAATAAAACATACTGGAGGCTGCCCTATGGCGACTACCCCTCTCTTTTCACACTCTTTATTTACCCTGCCCTTTAGCCATGCCACGGATTTCACCGAACTGGCGGATAACTGCGAGCGTTTTGTCGAAGGGCTGGTTGAATGCCATGACCCGGTTGAAAAACTGGCGATTTGTGCACGTTTGTCGGCCTGTCTCGCGTTATTGCAACCGACCTTAACGGAGCCTGTACCGCAGCATCTGCAAGCGAGCCTGACGGTAGAAACATTCCCGACCCGTTTTCCCCTTTTCGAGCCTGAGCCAGACCAAATGGGGCGCTACTGTCAGTTATTAACGCACCTGCTGATGAGTAAAACGCTGTCTGACGAGATGGAACGAGTGGCGGGTGACTTACTGCAGGATCTGGTGGGCTATTTCGCCGATACGCTAAAAGCGCCGCGCTGGCTGAAAAC
>NZ_SZWS01000053.1:248096-248438 GCF_005281245.1 Citrobacter sp. wls826 | reverse complement strand
TACGGTGTGGATGTGTGCTCGTTTCCAGGCCCGGTAAGCGCAAGCGCCACCGGGCAATGCCATCAGCTCAACAGCTGAAAGGCAATCATACCGACAATCGCACCGACCGTGCCGAGGATGGTTTCCATCATCGTCCAGGTCTTCAGCGTTTGCGCTTCGGTCGCACCGGTAAATTTACCGAACAACCAGAAACCAGCGTCGTTAACGTGGCTGACCACGATAGAGCCACCCGCGATACAGATAGACAGTGCCGCCATCTGGGCACCGGAGTAGTTCAGTTGCTCAATCACCGGCATCACCAGACCAACCGCCGTTAAGCAGGCTACAGTCGCGGAACCCTGA
>NZ_SZWS01000053.1:241244-248063 GCF_005281245.1 Citrobacter sp. wls826 | reverse complement strand
CCGCCGCCGCCAGCACGAAGCAGGTGATGGCAATCGGCAGGCCCATACCGGTTAACGCTTCGCCCAGCGCCGGACCGACGCCAGAATCAACCAGAACCTGTTTAAACACACCGCCCGCACCAATCACCAGCAGAATAATCCCCGCCGGCTGCAGCGCATGACCACAGATCTCCATCACGCGGTCTTTTGGCATGCCCTGGCGCACCGCCAGACCGTAAATCGCCACCAGACAGGCAACCAGAATCGCGGTAAACGGGTGACCGATAAACTCGAACCATTCATAGGTTGTAGAACCGACCGGAACAAAGCGTGCGGCGATAGTTTTCAGCCCCACCAGAACCAGCGGCAGCAGGATAAGCGATAAGCTGAAGCCAAAGGATGGCATTTTGCCTTCGCCCAGATGCGGCTCGGAAATATCTTCCGGTACGTGCAGCTCGACGTAACGGCTGATGAAATTCCCCCACAGCGGCCCGGCGATAATCATGCCCGGAATCGCGGCACACAGGCCAATCAGGATCATCCAGCCAAAGTCGGCGTGCATCTGAGAGGCCAGCAGCATCGGCGCAGGCCCAGGCAGCAGGAATGCCGCAGCAGCCGCTACGCCCGCAAACAGCGGGATCACAAGCTTAACCAGGTTCGTCCCCGTATGGCGCGCCATTGAGAATGCCACGCTAATCAGCAGCACAATCGCCACCTCAAAGAACAGCGGCAGCGCGCAAATCAGACCGGCCAGGCCAATCGCATAATGTGCGCGGCTGTGACCGAAGGATTTCAGCATTTTGACGGCAATCTGATCGACAGCTCCGGTCTCATGCAAAATCTTGCCGAACATCGCCCCCAGCGCCACAACAATCGCCAGGAAACCGAGCGTGCCTCCCATCCCTTTTTCCATGGTCGCCGCGATTTTATCGAGCGGCATACCGGAAAAGAGACCTGCACCAATGGATACCACCATCAAAGCAACGAAGGCGTGCATACGCGCCTTCATCACTAAAAACAGCAGTAATAAAACGGACCCTACTGCTGTTAAAACAAGCGTTAATGTACTCACTACTTACTGCCCTGGTTAATAACCTCAATGGTGCTGGCGACCACACCGTCCAGTGGTTGATCGATATCGACCACCAGTACATCGTTTTCATTCGCACCCGGTTCTTCCAGCGCTTCAAACTGGGTCACCAGCATCTGCGTTTTGAAGAAGTGGCCTTTACGCGCTTTCAGGCGGCTTTCGATAACGTCAAAATCCCCTTTCAGATAGATGAAAGAGAGGTTCGGGTTACCGTCGCGTAGCTGGTCGCGGTAGACTTTTTTCAGGGCGGAACAGACGATCAGCGAAACCTTGTTGGTACGCTGCATCGCAAAGGCGGCGTCATTCAACGCCTGTAACCACGGTTTGCGGTCGTCATCGTTGAGTGGCTCACCAGAAGCCATTTTCATGATGTTGCTGCGCGGATGGAGAAAATCGCCATCAAGAAACGCGGCCTGCAGTTGATGCGCCACTTCGCTGGCGACAGCAGATTTACCGCTGCCCGATACGCCCATCAGAACGTAAACGTGGTGATCATGATTAGTCGTGCTCAAAGCGTTGCCCCCACTGGTACAAGAATCAGGAAATTGTTACGGGTAACTGTTATCGGTAACATTGTCCAGCCGGATAAATAGAGAAGCAATATCCATTCGTGCTCGAAGTGTATAAGTGTGAGCTACTTCAAACTTGTTGGCTTAAATAGATCCGCCCGGTGACAAGGTGAAACCTAAATCTAACATTTTAGGTGTGACGGCTTCACCGCGGATGCGCGCCAGCAGACGTTCTGCGCCAATGCTGCCCATGCGTTCACGCGGCGTGAGCACGCTCGCCAGACGCGGCTCCATCACCTGCCCGATGTCGTGACCGTGGAATCCGGCAATCGCCATGTCATCAGGGATTTTCAGCCCTAAACGCTGGCATTCGAAGGCCGCTCCTACCGCCAGGTCATCGTTGGTACAAAAGACACCATCGAGCTGCGGGTATTCACGCCGCGCCTGACGGATAAGTTCAATACCGGAGGAGTAGGAAGAAGACTGCTCCACCATCACGCTGTACGGCACCAGGTCGGCATCGCGCATTGCCTGCTCGTAGCCTCTCTGTTTGATGATAGTACGTTCATCAAGGCGTGCGCCAAGATAGGCAACATGACGGTGCCCGCGGGCGATGATAGCGGCTGTCATCTGACGCGCGGCTTCGAAGTTGTCGAAGCCCACGGCAATATCAAGACATGGGGACTGGCTGTCCATCAGCTCAACCACCGGGATACCGGCAACCTCAATCATTTTCAGCGTACGGGGCGTATGGCTACGTTCGGTGAGGATCAGGCCATCAATATTCCACGACAGCATTGATTCCAGACGCTCTTGTTCCATCTCAGGCTTATAGCCGTAGTGCGCCAGCATGGTTTGATAACCATGAGCGTCAGTGACAGCCTCAATGCCGCGTAGCACTTCAGCAAAAACCTGGTTAGTAAGAGACGGTAACAGCACGCCGATAGCGCGGCTGGTGGCGTTAGAAAGGATATCAGGAGCGCGATTGGGAATATAACCCAGCTCATCAAGTGCAGCGGCAATTTTGCCCCGCAGCGCCACGGAGACCTGCTCCGGGTTACGCAAAAAGCGGCTGACCGTCATTTTGGTTACGCCCACGCGGTCGGCTACATCCTGAAGTACGGGTCTTTTCTTTTTCATCGTCCTGAAGCGTTAAAAAGGGATAGATTCCCCCAGTTTACCACGGACGTGCGTGAACCTTCGCAGAGAAAAAAAGGAGTTTTTTATTGTGATAAATACACAAAATCATTCGAGTTGCATCAAGGCGGCGACGCAGTAAATCCCCGGGAGCGTACATTAAGTACGCGACCGGGGTGAGCGAGGAAAGCCAACACAGATGCAGCTTGAAGGATGCCGTGTATTTTTATACTGGCGGCAGATCAAACAACAACACTTCGCTGTCGCTGTCGGCATGAATAGAAATGGCCTGTTCATCCCAGATTGCCAGACCATCGCTGGTGGTCGCTTTGGTCCCGTTAATTGTCACGTTACCTTTTACTACCTGGATCCAGACGCGGCGTTCAGCGGCAATCTGATGCACCGACTGCTCATCTTTGACCAGTGCCCAACGGTACAGCTCCATATCCTGGTACACTTTCAGCGAACCATCACGGGCATCTGGCGACAGCACCAGTTGTTTACCCTGAGCGGCATCAAAACGGCGCTGCTCATAGCGTGGGGTAATACCGTTTTCCTGCGGCATGATCCAAATCTGATACAGATGCAGCTTCTCAGTATTGCTCGGGTTGTACTCCGAGTGACGGATCCCCGTCCCGGCGCTCATTATCTGGAACTCACCGGCCGGAACCTGCTCTTTGTTCCCCATGCTGTCCTGATGTTCCACCGCGCCTTCCAGCACGTAAGTCAGGATTTCCATGTCTTTATGGGGATGAGTACCAAAGCCCTGACCTGCGTCGATCACGTCATCGTTAATCACGCGCAGTGCCGAGAACCCCATAAAGTTTGGGTCATAGTAGTTGGCAAAAGAGAAGGTATGCCAGGAATCGAGCCAGCCATGATTAGCGTGGCCACGGTCATTAGCTTTGCGTAAGTAGATCATTGTGTTCACCCCCAGATGTTTTCGATGGAGTAAGTGTGGACTCAATCCGCCGGGGATCATAGAGGGTGAAAATTGACTCCTCTGTTCAAAAAAAATGAACAAGCCCAGAGGAGTCTGCGCAGGCTATTTGGCGAGAGTTATCGTCGCCGGAGAAGCCTGTTCAAAGGCGCGTTCGAGGAGTTCCAGATTGGTAAGAACTTCAGATTCCTTGACGTAATTAGGCGTACCGGCTGTTAGCGTCTGGTAAAGCGCATCATAGACGCGACCGTAATCCCCCACTTCCGGCTGCACCTCTTCTTTTACCGTCAGGCCGTCATCATTGACGTACTCCAGCATCCCAATGGAATCGTCAGCAGCGAAACCTGGCTCACCTGGCATGATATTGGCCTTCAGGCTGGTTTCCTGCTGGTCGATGCCGTACTTCACAAACGAGCCTTTGGTACCGTGAACGATAAACTTCGGATAGTCGATTTTCACCAAGTGACTGGTTTTAACAATGGCTTTCAGAGAGCCGTAGAACAGCTGTGCTTCAAAGGTATCGTCCGGGTTCGCTTTGTTGCGCAGGCTGCGGATGTCATAGGCCACGCAATCGGGACGACCGAACAGCGAGATAATCTGATCCATGGTGTGTACGCCCAGACCATAGAATGCGCCGTCCTGCGGCAGTCCCGGCTTGGTTTCCGCCTCGGGGCGGTAGTAATCGAAATGGCTTTCAACCTCAACAATTTCACCGAGCTTGCCGCTCTCAATCGCTTTTTTAGCGGTGAGGAAGCAGGAATCAAAACGACGGTTCTGATATGGCGTAACGGTCAGCCCTTTGCTTTGCGCCAGTTCGAACAGTGCTTTTGCTTGCGCAAGCGTCGGCGTGAAGGGTTTCTCAACCAACACGTTTTTACCCGCTTCCAGCGCGCGTTTAGCGTATTCAAAATGGCTGTCAGCATGGGTACAGACGATCACCAGCTTCACCTGCGGATCGTTTAAGATCTCGTCAAGGTCACTGGTGAAGTGAATATGTGAATATTGTGGCGCCTGCTCTTCCGGCTTGGCGTGGCGGCGAAAAATGTGCGCGACATGCCAGCTATTTTTGCGGTTGAGGACGTACGGCAAATGGTAGCGAGTGGTGCTTTTACCAAAACCAATAAATGCGCAGTGTAAGGTCATGAGACGATCCTTTCGAAGGTGATTGTCTACACCATAGCGCAAAGCGGCTGGAGACTGAATGTTGGATTCTTTGCCGGATGGCGCTTGAACTGCACCACAGGGCGACAGGATCGGCCGTCGGCGTCGCAGGCAGTTTGTTCACGGCAAGCGCGCAGGGCCCGGAGCGTACTAAATGTACGTGAGGAGCACGAGCACTTCCCGGGGACGAAATGGCAAGTAAGCCAGGCAGACACAAAACCTCAAAAAAAAAGCCAGCAAAAGCTGGCTAAAGTAATACTGGAAGCAATGTGAGCAATGTCGTGCTTTCAGGTTCTCCGTAGGGGTTCCCCTGAACGCAGAGCAATAATAATCATTCTCATTCGCACTTGTCTACTTCTTTTTGCAAAAAAATGCAGTTGACGGAATTTTCTTTCTCAGCGAGTGTAAATACACAATTAACCCTGCTGGAGATAAGGAATGAGTGAGATAGTGATACGCCACGCTGAACCGAAAGATTACGACGCAATTCGTCAGATCCACGCCCAGCCGGAGGTGTACCACAACACGCTACAGGTTCCTCATCCTTCCCTCGAGATGTGGCAAGCGAGGCTAACCGAGCAAGCCGGGGTCAAACAACTGGTTGCCTGTATTGACGATATCGTCGTGGGGCATCTCTGTATTGAGGTCGCGCAACGCCCGCGTCGCAGCCACGTGGCTGATTTTGGTATCTGCGTGGATGCACGGTGGCACAATCGCGGCGTTGCCAGCGCGTTGATTCGCACGATGATCGACATGTGCGACAACTGGCTGCGCGTCGAGCGTATTGAGCTAACGGTATTTGTTGATAATGAGCCGGCCGTGGCGGTGTATAAGAAATACGGCTTTGAAATCGAAGGCACAGGTAAGAAATACGGCCTGCGCAATGGTGAATACGTTGATGCCTACTTTATGGCGCGTATGAAATAAATGTAAGGGCGAGTCTTATCGCCCTTCTTATTGAAAGGACGCAAGAGTGAAAAAGTACCTTCTCCTGGTGTTGCTGGCAGCACTCTCCCCTGCTTTCGCCACTACCGTACAAAATCTCGATTCCGTGCCCAGCGCCATTCAACACCCGGAAGGTAAACAGATTTTTGCTGAGCAAATGGCGGGAGCAACCCCAGCCAAAGGATTTGGCGAGCTTCCACAGGGATTATCTGAGAACGCGTGGATTGCCTGGGTTGCGCCGAATGAAGATCCTGACAACCTGATCCTCACGGGTGCCAAAGCCTGGGGCAAAGACGGCAAATATATCGGTATCGCCTGTTTCGCCGACAATCCGGCCGACGCCGGGCAGGCAAAGAAATACGCGGATAACAACTGTCCGGAAAACTACAGCAACGGGCGCGCCAATAAATTATATCTCGGCGTTTTTTCCTGGCAGAACCAACAGCTAACGCCGCTTGCACGCTCGGAAAAACCATTAAACCAACTCTCTGAGTGGAATAAAACCGCCGAAAAAGAGAGCGATGATGAGTCCGTCAGACCACTGGCCTATTATACAAAACTGGATCTGGCACCGTACCGGATCGCACCCGATACGCTAGCGTTTGGGGTGCGCGGTGGATACTCTGAGGCGTATTCCGGCGGCGGCGCATTTTATGAAGTGCTGGAGCTCTATGCGATCAAAGATAACAGGATAATCAACGTGTATTCCGACCTTGTTTATCAATATACGGACATCGCCGGAGAGTGGAATAAAGACGGTACAAGACAGCACGACATCAGCGAAAGTAAATATATCCTCAAAATACGTTCGGCAAAAACACACGGTTTTTATGATTTAGAGCGCGTAAACCTGCAGGATAAAAGCAGCCAAATATTCCGCTGGTCTGAATCGCTGCAGCGATATGCGCCATTCATCATCGATAAAAGATAGCGGCGAAATCTTTGGTTTAGGCACTGCCTGGCCGCTGGAGAAATATTTACAAGACTACGAAGAGAGCAAAACAACACGAAGCTAAGGTTACCTGGAGACAATGAATTATGATAACTGCCATTGGGCC
>NZ_SZWS01000053.1:239707-241206 GCF_005281245.1 Citrobacter sp. wls826 | reverse complement strand
TCTTCCAGCGAAGAGGGCCGTTATCCTCAGTAACCCGCCGTTAAATCATCCACGGAACGCGGGTCGGACGCGCCATACAGTGCGCCATCCGGTCCAACCATAATGCTCTGCGTGCTGCCCATCGCTTCTTTCAACGCCACTTTCTGTCCTTTTTGCTCCAGCAGCTTGATTGTATCCGGGCTGAAGCCCTTCTCAATACGAAGCTCATCCGGCAACCACTGATGATGGAAGCGTGGTGCGTTGGTCGCTTCGGCGACGTTCATCCCGAAATCAATGCTGTTGACCACCATTTGCAACACAGTAGTGATAATTCGGCTCCCGCCTGGGCTGCCGGTAACCAGCCAGGTTTTCCCATCTTTTACCACGATAGTCGGCGACATAGATGACAGCGGACGCTTCTTCGGTCCGACCGCGTTGGCATCGCCGCCTACCAGACCGTATACGTTCGGTACGCCCGGCTTGGCAGAGAAGTCGTCCATTTCATTATTGAGCAGAATGCCAGTATTACCCGCCACAATACCGGTCCCGAAGGTGGTATTCAGGGTATAGGTCACCGCCACGGCATTGCCGTCTTTATCCACCACCGAGAAGTGAGTGGTCTGATTGCTTTCATACGGGGCGAGCTTGCCAGGTTTAATCTGGCTGGAAGGCTTAGCCTTGTTGATATCAATCTGATCGGCAAGCGTTTTAGCATAGGCTTTGTTGGTCAGAGCCTGCCATGGCACTTTCACAAAATCGGGATCGCCCAGATACTCCGAGCGGTCAGCGTAGGCATATTTCTCCGCTTCAGCCATGACCTGCATGGCGTCGGCGCTGCCAAACCCGTACTTCTTCATATCAAAGTTTTCAAGAATATTGAGGATCTGCACGATGTGAATACCGCCAGAGGACGGCGGCGGCATGGAGAAGACCTGATACCCGCGATAGTCACCGCTAATCGGCGTACGCTCCACGGCTTTATAGCTGGCTAAGTCCTCTTTGGTCATCAGCCCACCGTTCTTCTGCATTTCCCCGGCGATCTGATCGGCAATAGCCCCTTTATAAAACGCATCCGGGCCGCTTTCGGCAATCATTTCCAGGCTTTTCGCCAGGTTCTTTTGTACCAGCTTATCGCCTTTTTTCAGTGGCTCGCCGTCTTTCCAGAAAATGGCTTTGCTGTTCTCGTGATTAGGGAGCACTTCACTGCCATAGGTTTTCAGATCGTCGGCCAGTGCGTCATTAACCACAAAGCCCTCTTCCGCCAGCTTCATCGCCGGACGTACCACTTTGTTCAGCGGCATCGTGCCGTATTTCTCCAGCGCCAGCGAGAAACCCGCGACGGTACCCGGCGTACCGGATGCCAGATGCGACGTCAGGGACTTTTTCGCATCGGCGTTGCCCTGCTCATCAAGGAACATGTCGCGGGTCGCGCCAGCAGGGGCCATTTCGCGAAAATCAATCGCCGTGGTGTTACCGTCTTTGGTACGCAGCAGCATAAAACCGCCACCACCCAGATTGCC
>NZ_SZWS01000053.1:219248-239657 GCF_005281245.1 Citrobacter sp. wls826 | reverse complement strand
CACCGCCAGCGCGTAGCCAACGGCCACGGCGGCATCGACGGCATTCCCACCCTGTTTAAGAATATCCACCCCCACCTGAGTGGCAAGCGCATCCACGGAGGCCACCATCCCCTGCTGCGCACGCACGGGATGGAACACATCCTCCTCAACACCGTATGATACCGGCGGCGGTGCAGCCGGAGCGGCCGCAACGCTAAAACAACTTCCTGAGAGCAGAGCAGCAATGGCTACCCGGCGTAAAAACGTCGGTTTTATCATCGTTATTCTCCAGATGTATGGGGGTCAGCCCCCACTAAGCCTGGTGCATAACTCTGAAATAATCATCGTAACGGCGAGAAAGGAGTAAACTTAAGAGATCCCCGAGAGGAGAAAAGCGATGAAACGACTCTTACTTTTAGCCATGCTGTTGCCGTTTGCAGGCTTTGCACAGCCCATCAACACCATGAATAACCCGAATCAACCCGGTTATCAGATCCCGAGCCAGCAGCGTATGCAAACCCAAATGCAATCGCAGCAGATTCAGCAGAAAGGGATGCTCAATCAGCAGTTGCAAACGCAGACGCGTATGCAACAACAGCATATGGAAAACCAAATCAATTCCAACTCCCAGCGCGTCCTTCAGTCTCAGCCTGGCGAGTTTAATTCCAGCCAGCAGCAAATGCTGCCCAACAGCAACGGTGGGATGTTAAGTGGACCCCGTAACCCGGACAGCTCGCTGAATAAGCAACATATGCTGTCGGAGAAAAAGAACGGCGACATGCTGAAGCCCTCCAGCACGCCGCAGCCTAACGTTCCGTTAAAAACAATTGGGCCTTAACAGGGCTGGAAATCCGGACCAATCATATCAATGGCATCGGTACAGATGCAGTCCACTCCCCAGCGTAGCAGCTCCGCCGCGCGCTGGGGTCGGTTGACGGTATACACCAGAATACGCAGTCCTGCGTCGCGCAGCGCATCCACGCGCGCTTCATCCAGCAGCTTGTGATTAAGATGAATAGAGACGCAACCCAGCCGCGTTGTCAGCTCACGCCAGTCCTCGCGCCACTCATCAAGCAGTAAGCCTCTCGGCAGTTCAGGCGCCGCCTGCTGCGCCGCTTCAAGCGCGTCAATTTCAAAGGATGACAACAGCGGTGGTGTCATTCCCGCCCACAGTTCCCGAGCGGCCAGCGCTACGGCTTTGCCGGTTAACGTTCCGGTGCCGGTGGTAGGTTTAATTTCAATATTCGCCATCATACCGTGCTGACGGCAGCGCTCGGCCACTTGCGAGAGCAGCGGTAGCGGTTCGCCTTTAAACTCACCGCTAAACCAGCCACCGGCGTCCACGCGCAATAAATCCTGCCAGTTCAGCTCGCCTGCCACACCCCAACCATTGCTGGTGCGTTCCAGGTTGTCGTCATGCAGCAAGAAGATCTCACCGTCTTTCGACAATTTAGCGTCAAACTCAATCATGGTATGCCCGTATCGCGCCCCCATGTCGATCGCCGCCAGGGTGTTTTCCGGTGCCAGCTTACCGCCGCCGCGATGGGCGACGATATGGGGGTAAGGCCAGTTACTCATACGCGTTGTCCTGTTTCGCCATCAAAAAGATGCAGATGATTTTCCGGCAGATGCAGCCACAGCGTGCTGCCTGCCGTCGGGCGATGCTGATGCGCCAGTCGCACCACCAGCTTTTGCTCACCCCAACGTCCGTGTGCCAGGTTATCCGCTCCCAGCATTTCCAGCGTGTCGACGACCAACGGCACGCCGCCTTCGGCCTGCGAGCTTAGCGCAATATGCTCCGGGCGGATACCCAACGTCATGTTGCGCCCACCAGACTCCTTCGCGCTTCTGCCGAGGGGCAACGTCATGCCGTCATCCAGCTCAAAATGGGTGCCCGAGGCGCTGATGCGCCCGTCCAGCAGATTCATCGCCGGGCTGCCGATAAAACTCGCCACAAAGCGGCTGGCAGGCTTTTCATATACCTCAACCGGCGTGCCGATCTGCTCGGCAATGCCTTTGTTCATCACCATCACCCGCTGGGCGAGGGTCATCGCTTCTACCTGATCGTGCGTCACATACAGTGAGGTGGTTTTCAGTCGGCGATGCAGATGTTGTAACTCCAGACGCATCTGTACGCGCAGCTTGGCATCGAGGTTAGACAGAGGCTCATCAAACAGGAATACCGCTGGGTCACGGACAATCGCCCGCCCCATCGCCACACGCTGGCGCTGACCGCCGGAAAGCTCGCGCGGACGACGCTTGAGCAGTTCACCCAGCTCGAGAATTCGCGCCGCCTCTTTCACCCGTTCGGCAATATGCTCCTTGCCCATCCCGCGGATTTTCAGCCCCCAGGCCATATTTTCTTCCACGCTCATATGTGGGTAGAGCGCGTAGTTCTGAAAGACCATCGCAATGCCGCGATCCTTAGGCTCCATTTCGGTGACGCGTTTATTATCAATCCAGATATCGCCGCCGCTCACCCGTTCAAGCCCGGCCACCATCCGTAGCAGCGTTGACTTACCGCAGCCGGATGGGCCAACCATCACGATAAATTCTCCGTCCGCGACATCCAGCGTCAGCGGTTTAATCACCTGGGTTTTGCCGTCCCAGCTTTTGGTTACTGCCTGTAGTTTTAAACCAGCCATTTTTTATTTCTCACTATCGACCAGGCCACGTACGAAGGCACGCTGCATGGCTAACACGATGATTACCGGAGGGATGAGCGTCAGCAGCATGGCTGCCATTACCTGATTCCACTGCGTGGTGCCTTCACCAGTAGCAATCATGCCTTTGATACCTGCCACCGCAGTGCCCAAATTGACATCGGTAATAATTAACAACGGCCACAAATACTGGTTCCAGCCGTAGATAAAGGTGATCACAAACAGCGCCGCCAGATTGGTTTTTGACAGCGGTAGTACAATATCGCGGAAAAAACGCATCGGTGACGCGCCGTCAATACGCGCCGCCTCAACCAGCTCATCCGGCAGGGTCATAAAAAACTGCCGGAACAGGAACGTCGCAGTCGCCGATGCCATTAACGGCAGCGTCAGACCCGCATAGCTGTCGAGCATTTTCAGGTTGGCGATCACTTCCACCGTCGGGAAAATACGCACCTCGACCGGCAGCATCAGCGTGATAAAAATCATCCAGAAGAACAGGTTACGCAGTGGAAAGCGGAACCAGACGATGGCGAATGCGGAGAGCATAGAGACGGTGATTTTCCCTACTGTAATACTGAACGCCATGATGAAACTGTTGAGCATCATCAGCCAGAACGGCGCGCTGTTAACGCCCACGCCGTTGACCCAGATGTATTTCATGTTTTCCAGCAGCTGTGTGCCGGGAACCAGCGTCATCGGCGTTTCAAAGACTGCTTTGTTATCCAGCGTCGCCGCAACAAACGCGACGTACAGCGGAAACAGGATCACCATGATCCCCATAATCAACATGGCATGGCTGAATATTGTTAGCCCACGACGATTCTCAATCATTGGTAACGCACCTTACTTTCCACATAGCGGAACTGCACCACCGTCAAAATAATGACCAGGAACATCAGCACTACCGATTGGGCGGCCGAGGCGGAGAGATCCAGCCCGACAAAGCCTTCGCGATAGATCTTATAAATCAACGTAGTGGTCGCCTGTACCGGCCCACCCGCCGTAGCGGCATCGATCACCGGAAAGGTATCAAAGAAGGCATAAACCAGATTCACCACCAGCAGAAAGAAGCTGACCGGTGCAATCAGCGGCAGCGCCAGCTTAAAGAAGCGGCGAACCGGTCCCGCACCATCAATCGCGGCGGCTTCAATCAGCGACCGCGGAATAGACTGTAGTGCGGCAAAGAAGAACAGGAAGTTGTAACTAATCTGCTTCCAGACCGACGCAAACACCACCAGAAACATCGCCTGACCGCTGTTTTGCGCATGGTTCCAGTCATAGCCAAACTCACCGAGAAAATGGGTAATCAGCCCGCGCCCTGGGTTAAACAGGAAGATCCACAATACGGCGGCGACGGCGGGCGCGACGGCGTAAGGCAACAGCATCAGCGTCTGGTAAAAACGGCTACCGCGTACCACGTAATTCACCAGCGCCGCAAAAAATAACGACACCAGCAAACCGCTTACCGTGACTAACGTACTGAACTTAATGGTGGTCCAGAATGAATCAAGGTAGTACGGGTCATGAAACAGCGCGATAAAGTTTTCCAGTCCGACAAACTGGCTAGAAAGACCAAACGGATCAACGGATTGTAGTGAATACCACAGCGCTTCACCGGCGGGCCAGATAAAGAAAATAACGGTGATAACCAACTGCGGGGCCACCAGCAAATAGGGAAGCCAGCGCGAGCGGAACACCGGACGGGATGAAGACATGTAGGTTCTTTTCCTGGAAGGTGCCAGATTGCGGTGCACACACCGTATCCGGCCTACAAACTACACGCATTTGTAGGCCGGGTAAGTCGCAGCCGCCACCCGGCATTTCACATTACGATTTAGTCGATTGCTCAAAGCGGCGCAGTAACTGATTGCCACGCTCAACGGCAGCATCCAGCGCCTGCTGCGGGGTTTTCTTCCCGGTCCAGACGCTTTCCAGCTCTTCATCTACGATGGTGCGGATCTGCGGCATGTTGCCCAGACGCAGCCCTTTGGTGAACGGCAACGGTGGCTTGTTCAGCATCTGGCGGGTGGCGATATCAGCCCCAGGGTTCTTATCATAGAAGCCCTGCTCGCGGGTCAAGTCGTACGCGGCGGTGGTAATGGGCAGGTAGCCGGTCTTCTGGTGCCATTCGGCAGCAACTTCAGGCTTCGCCAGGAAGTTGAGGAACTGCGCCACACCTTCGTAGGTTGCTTTGTCTTTACCCTGCATCACCCACAGGCTGGCCCCCCCGATAATCGCGTTCTGCGGCGCGCCCTTCACATTGGCATCGTACGGCATCATGCCGACGCCATAGTTGAATTTGGCGTAGTGGCGGATGTCAGCCAGAGAACCGGAAGAGGCAGTGGTAATGGCACAATCCCCGTTATAGAACTTCTCGGTAGACTCGTCTTTACGCCCGAAGTAGCTGAAATCCCCTTTTTTGTTCAACTCTTCCAGCAGGGCGATATGTTTCACCTGTTCCGGTTTATTGAATTCCAGCACCGCGTCAGTACCGTCAAAGCCGTTGTTTTTGGTGGCTACCGGCAGACCATTCCAGGCGCTGAAGTTTTCAATCTGAATCCATCCCTGCCAGCCGCTGGCGTAGCCGCACTTCATGCCTGCTGCTTTCAGCTTCGCGGTGTATTCCGCCAGATCCTGCCAGGTTTTTGGCGGCTGCTCAGGATCTAAACCGGCTTTTTTGAAGGCATCTTTGTTGTAGTACAGCACCGGCGTGGAGCTGTTAAACGGCTGGGAGAGTAAGTGTCCGCTTTTAGAGTCGGTGTAATAACCGGAAACCGTCGGCACGAACTGAGACTCATCGAAGCTAATACCAGCCTCTTTGAATACTTCATAGACCGGTTTAATGGCTTTCGAGGCCATCATCGTTGCCGTGCCCACTTCATAAACCTGCAGTAGCGCAGGTGCGTTTCCGGTACGGAAAGCCGCAATACCTGCGCTCAGGCTCTGCTCGTAGTTGCCTTTGTACTGCGGAACAATTTTGTAGTCGGGATTGGCGGCATTAAAACGTTGCGCCAGTGAATCAACTTCTTTACCCAGTTCACCTTCCATTGAGTGCCAGAACGGGATAGTGGTGACGGCCAGAGCCTGACCTGCAAACGCCAGGCTAAGTGCCAGTCCTAAAGCTGTATGTCGTAACGATATCATCGGTTATCTCTCTTGTTGTGCCGGATGCGCGATATCACGCGTTTTATGCTCGCGGGGGTAACATGACATGCTCGAATGACAGAAAAATAACTTTTTTATTACAAAAAAAAGATAGTAAGGCGACAAACAGATGGCAAGGCGGTGAAAGCGTAGTGACAGGAAAATGCGGGGTGGTGCACAACAAAGCCGGGTAGCGCTATGTCTTACCCGGCCAGGATGACGTTATCTGTTGCAGCCAGCAAAGAACATTAATCTTTACGCCAGCGTCGTTCATATTCATTCTGTAAACGCTGCTGTTCCCGCCGCTCACGTTCGCGCTGAATATCCGATTTCTCATCTTCCAGCCCGGGCAGACAGAGGAGGTGAACACTTCACAGGGCGAGCTGGACTGCGCTAACGAGTTGTCCGGTTTCTCTTCCCAGATTGAAGGGTCGCGCGGGTCGAACGCTGGCGGTGTTAAGGCCAGGGTATTTGATGAAAGCGTCCAAAACAAACCGCCAATCATCATGCAGATACCGGAACGTATCATCCTTTCTCCATGTTCACTTTTATTATTGATAACTATTCTCAATAATAACATAGAGCAATAAAAAGGGGCCATATCAGGCCCCCTTGTCCATTCAGAGAATGTTAACCGCCCAGATACGCGCTGCGCACTGCTTCGTTAGCCAGTAACGCATCACCAGTGTCTTCCAACACCACATGACCGTTTTCCAGCACGTAGCCGCGATCGGCGAGCTTCAGCGCCTGGTTAGCGTTCTGTTCGACGAGGAAGATTGTCATCCCCTGCTCGCGCAGTTGTTCGATGGTGTTGAAGATCTGCTGGATGATAATCGGCGCCAGACCCAGCGACGGCTCATCAAGCAGCAGCAGCCGCGGCTGACTCATCAGCGCACGGCCTATCGCCAGCATCTGCTGTTCACCGCCGGACATCGTGCCCGCACGCTGAATTCGACGTTCATGCAGGCGGGGAAACAGGTCATACACCCACTTGATGCGTTCCTGAAACTGGTCCTTTTCGGCAAAGAAGCCGCCCATCGCCAGGTTCTCTTCCACCGTCATGCGGGAAAACACGCGACGCCCTTCCGGAACAATCGCTACCGCTTCGCGCATGATTTTCGCCGTCTGCCAGTCGGTAATGTCTTTCCCATCAAAGACAATTCGCCCACTTGTCGCTCGCGGATCGCCGCACAGCGTACCAAGCAGCGTGGTTTTTCCCGCGCCGTTGGCGCCGATAAGCGTCACGATTTCACCCTGATTGATATACAAGCTGACGTCGTGCAGCGCCTGTATCTTGCCGTAGTGGGCGCTGACTTTGTCAAAGGACAACATGACTTTTTCCATATTATGCGTCACCACCATTATGCTTCACCTAAATAGGCGCGGATCACGTCCGGGTTGTTACGAATCTGTTCCGGCGTCCCGTTCGCCAGCGGCGTGCCCTGATTCACCACGTAAATACGGTCGGAAATACCCATCACCAGCTTCATGTCGTGCTCAATCAACAAAATAGTGGTGTTGTGATGGTTACGCAGTTCAGCAATCAGCTCGTCCAGCTCTTTGGTCTCTTTCGGGTTGAGGCCTGCGGCGGGTTCGTCGAGCATCAGGATTTCCGGCTGGGTCACCATGCAACGTGCAATCTCCAGACGGCGCTGGTCGCCGTAGGCCAGGTTACTGGCCTGACGGTTGGCGTGCTCCAGCAAACCAATACGCTCCAGCCAGGTGGCAGCGCGATCCAACGCTTCACTCTGCGCGCGACGGAACGACGGGGTTTTCAACAGGCCGGAGAAGACGCCGGTTTTCAGCTGCTGATGTTGCGCCACCAGCAGGTTTTCAATCACCGTCATCTCGCGAAACAGACGCACGTGCTGGAAAGTACGCACCACACCCATCCGCGCAATTTGCTGACCCGGCAGCCCTTCCAGATGCTGGTCGCGCAGCTTAATCGTCCCACCCGTCGGCTTATAAAAACCGGTCAGGCAGTTAAAGACCGTGGTTTTTCCCGCGCCGTTTGGCCCGATTAACGAGACGATCTCCTGTGGTCTCAGCTCCAGTTCAACGTTGTTTACCGCCAGCAGACCGCCGAAGCGCATCATCAGGCCGTTGACGGATAATAATGGCTGACTCATGCCTGCTCTCCTTTTGCTTCCCCGTTTTTCAGCTTCAACTGCGGACGGGTCATCGGCAACAAGCCCTGCGGACGCCAGATCATCATCAGTACCATTAAACCACCCAGCATTAACATGCTGTATTCATTGAAATCACGCATCAGCTCGCGTGACACCACCAGCAGGATGGCCGCGAGGATCACTGCGAACTGTGAGCCCATTCCGCCCAGTACCACAATCGCCAGCACAAAGGCCGACTCGGCAAAGGTGAAGGATTCCGGGCTGACAAAACCCTGACGCGCGGCAAACAACGTACCGGCAAAACCGGCAAACGCGGCGCTGATGGTAAAAGCGGTCAGCTTGATGCGCGTAGGGTTTAAGCCCAGCGAACGGCAGGCAATTTCATCTTCGCGCAGCGCTTCCCACGCACGACCCAACGGCATACGCAGTAGACGGTTGATGACAAACAGCGAGAAGACCACCAGCAGCAGCGCCACCAGATAAAGGAAAATAACGCGGTCAGAGGGATCGTACTTCACGTTAAAGAAGTTGCTGAAGGTATCCCAGCCACCTTCACGGGCAGTACGGCTGAACTCCAGACCGAAAAAGGTCGGTTTCGGGATCTGGCTGATACCGTTCGGGCCACCGGTCACTTCGGTGTTGTTGAGCAGCAGGATACGGACGATTTCGCCGAAGCCTAAAGTCACAATCGCCAGATAGTCACCGCGCAGGCGCAGTACCGGGAAGCCGAGCATAAAGCCCGCAGCAGCGGAAACCAGCCCCGCCAGCGGCAGACAGGTCCAGAAGCCGAGTCCGTAATAGTGGTTCAGCAGCGCGAAGGTGTAAGCACCGATGGCATAGAAGCCGCCGTAACCCAGCACCAGCAGACCGGAAAGCCCTACCACCACGTTTAAGCCGAGGCCGAGGATGATATAAATCATCGTCAGCGTGGCAATATCAACCGTACCACGCGACACCATAAACGGCCACGCCACGGCAATCACCAGCAGCGCCACCAGGAACAGCTTCTGTTTAACGGTGGAGCCATCAATCGCCGGCAGAATAAACTTCGGTCCGGAGACGCTCTTCAGGCCCTTCTGGAAAGCTGGACGCAACAGTTGGAAGAGAAAGACCACGCCAGTGCCGATAAACACCCACTGCCAGCGGATATCCGCGGCGGTATCCACCACCAGTTTGGTGCCGTCAAGCTCCAACTGGACGCCCATAAAGACGCCCGCCAGGATGAAGAACATAGCGGCAGAGAGCAGCGCCATTGCAAAATGCATCGGTTTCATACTTTCTCTACCTCCGGGCGACCCAGAATACCGGTCGGCATCACCAGCAGCACCAGAATCAGCAGCGCGAATGAAACCACGTCTTTGTATTCGGTACTCAGATAAGCAGAGGAGAGCGCTTCCGCGACACCCAGAATCAGGCCGCCGATCATCGCCCCAGGAATGCTGCCGATGCCGCCCAGTACCGCCGCGGTAAAGGCTTTCATCCCGGCCATAAAGCCGATATAGGGGTTAATTACGCCGTAGAACTGGCCGAGCAGTACGCCCGCTACCGCCGCCATTGCCGCGCCAATCACAAAGGTCAGCGCAATCACGCGATCGGTATTTATGCCGAGCAGGCTGGCCATTTTCAGGTCTTCCGCGCAGGCACGGCAGGCACGGCCCATACGGGAGTAACGGATAAACAGCGTCAGCGCCAGCATCGCCAGGAAGGTTACAATCCAGATAACCAACTGCATGGTGGTGATGGAAGCAGAGAAGTTTTCGCTACTGCCGACAGTCCACTGGCCGTTAAACAGGCTGGGCAGCGCCACATCGCGCGAACCTTCCGTCAGGCTGACGTAGTTTTGCAGGAAGATGGACATCCCGATAGCGGAAATCAGCGCGATCAGGCGCTTAGAGCTGCGCACGGGCCGATACGCTACGCGTTCAATGCTCCAGCCGTAGGCGCTGGCAATCACAATCGCGCCGACAAAGCCCGCCGCGACCAGTAGCCAGCTGGAATCAATACCCATCATCATTAGCGCAGCGATGATCATAAAGGAGACATAGCTGCCGATCATATACACCTCGCCATGGGCGAAGTTGATCATGCCGATAATGCCGTACACCATCGTGTAACCGATAGCGATCAGCGCGTAGGTGCTTCCCAGCGTGACGCCGTTAAACATCTGCTGCAAGAAATAGAGGAACTGCTCGGACATAAGGTAACCTTTCTTAACCCGCCCGTTTTGCACGGGCGGTGGGATAACTCGTCTTCAGCTATTACTTCGCGACGGTCGATGATCCGTCCGCGTGCCACTGGAAGACACCAAACTCAAATCCCTTCAAATCGCCTTTTTCGTCCCATTTCAGCGGCCCAATCACGGTGTCAGCCCCGTGTGCTTTCAGATCTTTCACCAGCTCCAACGGCTCTTTGCTACCGCTGCGATCCATTGCTGTCGCCAATGACTGGACGGCTGCATAAGTGATCCACACGTACGGTCCGGTTGGATCTTTCTTGTCAGCTTTGAGCGCATCGACGATAGCTTTATTCGCCGGATCCTGGTCATAGCGTTTTGGCATGGTCACCAGCATGCCTTCAGCGGCATCACCGGCAATGTTAGACAGCGACGCATTGCCCACGCCCTCAGGTCCCATAAACTGGGTATTCAGCCCGACGGAGCGAGCCTGGCGCAGCATTTGTCCCATTTCCGGGTAGTAGCCGCCGTAATAAACAAAATCGATATTTTCTTTTTTCAGGCGGGCGATCAGCGCAGAAAAATCTTTTTCCCCAGCAGTGATCCCGTCAAAGAAGACGATATTGGCTTTGCCCGCTTTCAGGCTCTCCTGAACTGAACGCGCCAGGCCTTCACCGTATTGCTGTTTATCGTGAATGATGGCGATGCGTTGCGGCTTCACCTTCTCCAGAATGTATTTCGCGGCGGTCGGCCCCTGAGAGGAGTCCAGGCCCGCTGTACGCATAATGTGTGCGTAACCGCGCTGGGTCAGTTCCGGGTTGGTCGCGCCCGGGGAAATCATCAGAATGCCTTCGTCTTCATAGATATCTGATGCGGGCTGCGTGGAGGATGAGCACAGATGACCAATAACGTACTGAATGCCGTCATTGACGATTTTGTTCGCTACCGCAACGGCCTGTTTCGGATCGCAGGCGTCGTCATATTCGACGGCAACCAGTTTGTCGCCTTTGACCCCGCCTTTGGCATTGATATCTTTAATGGCCTGACGTGCGCCATTAAATTCCATATCACCCCACTGCGCGACCGGACCTGACATCGCCCCGACAACAGCGACCTTGATATCCTCCGCCATGACCGCGTGTGACATTGCCAGTGCTATCACCCCTGCGATGATTGTTTTCGCATTCCGTTTCATTTTCCTGAATCCCCATTCGTGATGATGTATATATTTTGTATTTATGTGGTTAAAAAGCAGACTGTGCTTTTTTTGAACTGTACTATTTTTACCAGTCTCGTTAATGGTTTAGCGCAGTTTTTTAAGCAAATTACGGCTAAAATCTCTATTTTTCAGTCGATTAAGAAAAGATAATATTCTGCTTTTCACTATAGATAAACAAAAAAAAGTGCATTTGTCAGCATAAAATAACGGCACAAAGAGCGGAATAAAATGCTGCATTCCAGGGTATTATCCTGCCTGTTTTTCAATCTCTACTGTTTCAATCTGTCATTGTCGTTGTTACAAAACTATTAACCTGGTTAATCGCATTAAAAAGAGAAAGCATCCGGGCGAATTATTTCGGTACACTGATTCCATCTTTTGTGATTTGGACATGCTGTTAATGAAGCTGACCATCGTTCGTTTAGATAACTTTAGCGACCAGGACCTGATTGATCTGGGCAAAATCTGGCCGGAATATTCCGCCTCATCATTAAGCGTAGATGAAACGCACCAGATCTACGCCGCACGCTTTAACGAGCGTCTGTTAGGTGCCGTGCGGGTAACCCTGAGCGGCACACAAGGCGCACTGGATTCATTGCGCGTGCGCGATATCACCCGCCGTCGCGGCGTCGGGCAGTATTTGATCGAAGAAGTGATCCGGGAAAACCCTGACGTGAGTTCGTGGTGGATGGCCGACGTCGGCGTTGAAGATCGGGGAGTGATGGCGGCATTTATGCAGGCAACAGGGTTTGCAGAGCGGGAGAATGGATGGGAAAAGCGCTAAAAAAAAGCCGGGTGGCGTTAACGCTTACCCGGCACTCGATCACTTGGCGTCGGTCGCCGTACCATTAGCATGCCAGTCAAACACGCCGAATTCGAAGCCTTTCAGGTCGCCCTTCGCATCCCATGACAGCGGCCCCATCACGGTTTCCACCGAGTTTGCTTTCAGATACTTGGCAATTTCAGCCGGATCGTCAGACTGGTTCAGACCGGCCTGCAAAGATTGCAGCGCGGCGTAGGTGGTCCATACGAATGCGCCGCTCGGATCCTGTTTCTTGGCTTTGATAGCATCTACGATGGGTTTGTTCGCCGGAACCTGGTCGTAGTTCTTCGGTTTCGTTACCAGTAAACCTTCTGCAGATTCACCGGCGATGTTAGACAGCGACACGTTCGCTACACCTTCTGGCCCCATAAACTGGGTTTTCAGACCCGCGGCGCGTGCCTGGCGCAGGATTTGCCCCATTTCCGGGTGGTAACCGCCGTAGTAAACGAAATCGATATTCTCTTTCTTCAAACGCGCTACCAGCGTAGAAAAATCTTTTTCCCCGGCGGTGATCCCGTCAAAGAACACCACGTTGGCGTTACCCTTTTTCAGGCCATCCTGCACCGCGCGGGCCAGGCCTTCACCGTACTGCTGCTTATCATGAATAATCGCGATGCGCTGCGGCTTCACTTTTTCAACGATATATTTGGCGGCCGTTGGGCCCTGATCGGAATCCAGACCAGTGGTACGCATTACCAGGCTATAGCCGCGCGCGGTCAGCTCCGGCGCCGTTGCCGCTGGAGTGATCATCAGAATACCTTCGTCTTCATAGATGTCTGACGCAGGCTGAGTGGAAGAAGAGCAAAGGTGACCGATTACGTATTTAATCCCGTCGTTGACCACTTTGTTCGCAACCGCTACCGCTTGTTTCGGGTCACAGGCATCGTCATATTTCACCATGACCAGTTTGTCACCTTTCACGCCGCCCTTGGCGTTGATATCCGCAATTGCCTGCTCTGCGCCGGTAAATTCCTGATCGCCATATTGTGCTACCGGGCCAGACATCGCCCCGACGACGGCAACTTTAATATCCTTAGCAAACGCCATATTGCTCAAAGACAGGGCGATACATCCTGCCAATAACGCTTTACCCTTCATATTCATCCTGACAATCCCCATTATTGTGGTTATTACGTGTGTTGTGATGTTGTTGTTCAGCACTTTATTTCGATTATTGGATAGCCACCCGTGCTTTAGCAGCATACTCTGCTAAAACATACCCGATTTTTATTATTTTGGAATAGCTAAATTTGACATGCAGATAACAACCTGATGACAAATAGCATAAACGTCAGAGGAGAGGGAGAGATAAAAACAAAAAACCCCGGATTTTCATCCAGGGTTTATCAGCATTTCCAGGTCGGCGGAAGATTACGCTTCGATCGCCGCACGCAGTTTTTTCATGGCGTTCTTTTCAAGCTGACGAACACGTTCAGCAGAGACGCCGTAGCGATCGGCCAGTTCTTGCAACGTCGACTTGTTGTCTTCGTCCAGCCAACGGGCGCGAATGATGTCCTGGCTACGCTCGTCCAGACCCTCCATTGCGTGGGTCAGTTTGTTCGCGGCCTGATCTTCCCAGTTATCTTCTTCAATGCCGTCGGCAAAGTTAGATGATTTATCCTGCAGATACAGAACCGGCGCCATCGGCTGGCTGTCAGACTCGTCGTCTGAAGACATGTCAAACGTCATGTCCTGCGCCGCCATACGGGATTCCATTTCGCGCACGTCTTTGCTGGAAACACCCAGCTCACGAGCAACCATTTCAACTTCGTCCTGATTGAACCAGCCCAGACGCTGCTTGGTTTTACGCAGGTTAAAGAACAGCTTACGCTGCGCTTTGGTGGTCGCGACTTTTACGATACGCCAGTTACGCAGAACGTATTCGTGGATCTCAGCTTTGATCCAGTGCACGGCGAAAGAAACCAGGCGCACACCCACTTCCGGGTTGAAACGGCGCACGGCTTTCATCAGGCCGATATTACCTTCCTGAATCAGATCCGCCTGCGGCAGGCCATAGCCCGCATAATTACGAGCAACATGAACAACAAAGCGCAGGTGAGACAGGATCAGCGTTTTAGCTGCTTCCAGATCGCCCTGGTAATGCAGCTTTTCAGCAAGTAGCCGCTCCTCGTCAGCCGACAACATCGGCCACGCGTTCGCAGCCCGGATGTAAGATTCCAGGTTACCAACAGGGGCTAAAGCTAAATTTTGCATTTCTTTGGTCATTCAAATCCTCTCAATCTTTTCATCTGACGCGTTGGCTAAAACCATTAGCAACAACCATGCCAGAGCTTATGAGCAACGAGAATATCATTCAATCTTTTATCAGACAGTGATTTTATCCACAAGTTCCATGTCGTAATGTGTATAGATTACGCACAAAATGTGACATCACAATGAATACGCCGGGAAGAGATAACAGGGACTCTTTCCCTGCAGAGCGAACTACTCAGTGCAGGGAAAGATTATACCAGAGATTTTTTAATCGGGGGTAAAGTGGCGTAAATGTTGAACCGTGGCAAGCCAGGCTGCCACCCAGCCAATCATCGAGCACACCAGCAGTAATAACAGGCATTCGTCGAATGATAAGCCGTTGATATCAAACTTAGTTCCAAAAACCTGCGCCACCTCAGTTACCGCTGACGACAGGCGCATCACCAAAATTTCTGACAAAATCAGTGAAAGAAATGCGCCGGAAAAACCGAGCAGCGCACCGCCGTAGAGGAACGGACGCAGGATAAACCCATCCGTCGCGCCAATCAGTTTCTGCACGTTAATGGTATCGCGACGCGCAAAAATACTCAGCCGCACACTGTTACCGATGACGAGGAAGACCGCCGCTACCATCAGCACGCCAATCATCGCGGAGACGCGTCCGACAAGGCCCGTCAGCGCCGCCAGACGGGCAAACCAGCTGTCATCCATGCGCACTTCATCAATACCGTTGATTTGTGCGATACGGTCGCGCAGCGTGTTCAGCGACTCCGTGCCCTGGAAGTCCAGTTTCGGGATAACTACCGCCACGGCCGGTAGCGGGTTCTCTTCCAGCATATCCAGCGCGCCGCCAAAGCCGGACCAGTTACGGAATTCGCCCAGCGCGTCATCGCGGGAAAGATAATTCACTTTCTCCACGCCCTGCTCGGCCTGCAACTGACCAACTACCCGCGCCGCTGCATCATCATCCAGCGTTTTTTGCAGGTAAACGGTGATCTGCGGAGAAGGATAATACTGGCTTGCCGCATGATCGACGTTCTTATAAACCATGTAGCATACGCTTGGCAGCGTCAGGGAGATGGCAATAACCATCACCGTCAGGAACGTCGCCAGCGGCTTGCTTTTCAGGTCCTGTAACGCGCCCTGGAACGCGTAGCGTACCTGCTCGTTAAAGACATTGGTTTTACGCGAGTTCGGCTTTGGCGCGGCTTTCGCCCGCTTTGGCGCGTTACGACCGCCATCTCCCGGCGCGCCGCCCGATTTACGGAAGCGATCCAGTCGGCCACCGAACTGTTTGATTTGATTAATAGCGTCACGTCTATTCATGGGCCAGGCCTCCATGCAGATGTCCATCGCTCAGAACCATTTGGCGATAGGAGCGACGGGAGATCAGGCCAATATCGTGCGTGGCCATTAATACCGTGACCCCGACGCGGTTAAACTCTTCAAACAGGCGAAGGATCCCTTCCGACAACGCGTCATCCAGGTTCCCTGTTGGTTCATCCGCCAGCAATACCGCCGGTTTATTCACCACCGCACGGGCGATGCCCACGCGCTGTTGTTCACCGCCGGAGAGCTGAATAGGGAAGTTTTTCGCTTTGTCCAACAGTCCGACCTTATCCAGCGCCGCTGACACGCGACGACGAATATCGTCCCCGCTGGCGCCCGCGATGATCAGCGGGATTGCCACGTTGTCAAACACGGTTCTGTCCATCAACAGGTGGTGATCCTGAAAAATCATGCCAATCTGACGACGCAGAAACGGCACTTCACGGTTTTTCAAACGGCTGATGTCATGCCCGCTGAAGTAGATTTTCCCGGCGCTGGGCCGTTCAATTCCACAAATCAGCTTCAGCAGGGTACTTTTCCCCGCGCCAGAGTGGCCGGTCAGAAATGCCATCTCGCCAGGCTGCATATGGAAGGTAACTCCCTGCAGCGCTTGTCTCCCACCGAGATAGGCCTTGCTGACATGTTCAAAGCGAATCATTGTTAATCCTCTCGGGCAAAAAGTGCCTCTATAAAATCGTCCGCTTTAAACGGACGTAAATCCTCGATACGTTCGCCCACACCGATATAACGGATAGGGATGCCAAACTGATCGGCAACCGAGAAGATGACCCCGCCCTTCGCTGTACCGTCCAGCTTAGTCAGGGTGATACCGGTTAAGCCCACGGCTTCATGGAACAGTTTGGCCTGGCTTATCGCATTCTGCCCGGTGCTGGCGTCGATAGTCAGCATAACTTCATGAGGCGCATCTTCGTCGAGCTTCTTCATGACGCGAACGATTTTTTTCAATTCTTCCATCAGGTGCGATTTGTTCTGCAAACGCCCTGCGGTATCAGCGATCAGCACATCTACATTACGCGCCTTCGCCGCCTGGATAGCATCAAAGATGACGGACGCGGAATCCGCGCCGGTATGCTGAGCAATCACCGGGATGTTGTTACGCTGACCCCAGACCTGCAGCTGCTCTACCGCCGCCGCACGGAAGGTATCGCCCGCCGCCAGCATCACCGATTTACCCTGCTGCTCAAACTGACGCGCCAGCTTTCCGATAGTGGTGGTTTTACCCACGCCGTTGACGCCAACCATTAAGATAACAAACGGCGTCTTGCCATCAACATTCAGCGGTTCTTCCACCTTCGCCAGAATCTCGCCCATCTCTTCTTTCAGCAGGCCGTACAGCGCTTCCGCGTCTTTGAGCTGCTTACGGCTGGCACCTTCCGTCAGATTCGCAATAATCTTGCGGGTCGTTTCTACGCCCACGTCGGCGATCAGCAGTTGCTCTTCCAGCTCTTCAAACAGATCATCGTCGATCTTTTTACCACGGAACAGACTGATAAATCCGGAACCAAGGTTTTCTTTTGTTTTCAGGAGGCTGCGTTTCAGACGCGCAAAGAAACCTTCTTTCGTTGGTTTTTCCTGCTCCTGGACTCCCTCTTCTTCTGTCGGTGCTTCTACGGCAGGTTCTTCTACCGGCACCACCATCACGGCTTCTTCAGTTGCCTCAGCAGCCAGCGCCTGCGCTTCCAGCTCTTCATCAGTCAGGTGCGGTTCGTTTTCGGCTTCCTCTTCAACCGCCTCAACGATTTCCACGGTTTCCGCTTCGGCCTGCCACTCTTCGGCAGAAACCTCTTCGGTTTTCACCTCTTCCGGCAGCGGCAATTCTTCGCGTTCGATAACCGTCGCCGCTGGCGTTTCCACTACGGGTTCAGCAGCGGGTTCAGCAACCCGCTCAATCTCCGGCTGCGATTGTTCGGCAACAGGTTCTGCTTCCGGCTGCAGTTTTTCGATTTCCGCAACCTGTTCAGTCACTTCAACAACTTCAGCTGCAAAAGCTTCCGTTTCCGCCTCGCTACGGGTTTCCTCGGCGCGCGGCTGTTCGTCAACGACGGTAGTTTCTTCAGCAACCGGTTGTTGTTCTTCGTTTTTTAATTCTGTCTCGTTTTCCGGTGCCTGCTCTTTTTGACCAAAGCCCAGCCAGGAAAAAAAGCCACGTTTTTTCTCTTTCGCCATTTGCGACTACACTCCCCCGCTGTTGCTTCATGGCACAGCGTCAACGCTATGTACATAGCAGCTAAAAAAATGATGAAATAGTCTATCACTTATACCCAATGAATTTCGAGTTACGTCAAAGTGGCAAGCGCACGAATCCCGATGAGCTTACTTTTAGTAAGTGATTCGGGTGAGTAAGTGCAGCCAACGAAGAGGTAACTTGAAAGGCGACGGGTTAACTTAACTCACATCACCGCCTGGAATGACACGTCAGCAGCGGATTGAGCAATAATTGAAATGAAAAAACCGAATCACTCTGGTAGCGGCCAGATCCGCATTATTGGCGGCCAATGGCGTGGCCGTAAACTCCCGGTTCCGGATAGTCCCGGTCTGCGCCCAACCACCGACCGCGTACGCGAAACCTTATTTAACTGGCTGGCCCCGGTAATGGTCGATGCTCACTGCCTGGACTGCTTCGCCGGCAGCGGCGCGCTGGGGCTGGAAGCCCTCTCTCGCTATGCGGCAAATGCGACGCTTCTGGAAATGGATCGCGCGGTATCACAGCAGCTACAAAACAATCTCGCCACGCTGAAAGCCCCCCATGCCCGGGTCGTCAACACCAATACCCTGACATTTTTGGCCCAGACGGGTACGCCGCATAACGTGGTGTTTGTTGACCCGCCGTTTCGCAAAGGATTACTGGAGGAAACATTAACTCTTCTGGAAACTCATGGCTGGCTGGCAAATGAAGCGTATATTTACGTTGAAAGCGAAGTAGAAAACGGTTTGCCGCCGGTTCCGGTGAACTGGTCGCTGTACCGTGAAAAAGTCGCCGGACAGGTCGCCTATCGCCTTTACCAACGTGAAGCACGAGGAGAACACGATGCTGATTAACCTGGGACGCCTGCTGATGTTGTGCGTCTGGGCATTTTTACTACTCAATATTTTCCAACCCTTTCCACGCCCGCTTAACATCTTCGTTAACGTCGCACTGATTTTTATGGTGCTGATGCACGGCATGCAACTGGCGCTGTTAAAAAGCACCATGCCTAAAGATGGCCCGCAGATGACCCGCGGAGAGAAAATCCGTATTTTTCTGTTCGGCGTCTTTGAGTTACTGGTTTGGCAGAAGAAGATTAAAGATCAGTTGAAAAAGTAACTGTAATCTTTTCGCCCGGCGGCGCTTAGCAGGCCGGGGCGACAAAATCTCCAGGCCGGACAAAGCGTAAGCCGCCATCCGGCATCAGTCAGATGAAACCTTAGCGTTCACTGTAAAATCAACAAAACGCGAACCTTTGTAACTCAGCGTTCCCTTATCCCCGACCGTTAACGCATGGTACTGCTGGGCATCCAGACGAAACGTCTGCTCGAAGCCGCCACTTTGTGGCTTAAAACTGACTTCATAGCGCATGCTGGTCCCCGCCGGGCTCACTTCCTGCTGGCGGGATCGCCGATCGTTAAGCGGTTTTTCCCGTTTGTTACTCACCACCACCTGCTTTTGCACTAACGGCGCAGTATCATTATCGGCTTTTTCACGCCGCTGCTGAACGAAGCGAAACGACGCAGCAACAACGATTAAGACAATGATAACAATGAAAAAAAGTGGTGGTTTGCTCATATTATTAACCCATCAGAAAATGCGGAAATAAGCATACATTGCCTGTTATGGTGTTGTCATCTGGCAGTGTCGACCTCTACACTGAACAGTAGAGCCGTGAGCACCCCGCTTACGAAAAAATAACGAATTCAAGGAACTAAGATGCTTTGGTCGTTTATCGCTGTCTGCCTTTCCGCATGGTTGTTCGTGGATGCTTCCTATCGTGGGCCCGCCTGGCAACGCTGGGTCTTTAAACCCCTAACCTTACTCCTGCTGGCGCTGCTGGCCTGGCAGGCGCCAATGTTTAATGCTGTCAGCTATCTGGTGCTGGCTGGCCTGCTTGCCTCGCTGCTGGGCGATGCGCTGACGCTGTTACCGCGCCAACGCCTTTTGTATGCCGTGGGGGCATTCTTCTTGTCGCATCTGCTGTATACCATTTACTTCGCCAGCCAAATGACGCTGTCGTTCTTCTGGCCTTTGCCGTTGGTGCTGGTGGTGCTGGGGGCGTTGCTGATTGCCGTGATCTGGACACGTCTGGAAGAGCTACGCATCGCTATCTGTACCTTTATTGGTATCACGCTGATGATGGTCTGGATGGCTGGTGAGCTGTGGTTCTTCCGCCCGACCGCTCCGGCGCTGTCGGCCTTTATGGGCGCATCACTCCTGTTCATCGGCAACATTGTCTGGCTGGGTAGCCATTACCGTCGCCGCTTCCGCGCCGATAACGCAATTGCTGCCGCCTGCTACTTCGCCGGACATTTCCTGATTGTTCGTTCGTTGTATCTTTAAAACGCTTGACTCTGGAGTCGACTCCAGAGTGTATCCTCCGGTTAATATGAAATGATTATCAACCGGAGGATGCCATGTCGACACCCGATTCCAGTGGCAAAAAAGCCCCACAATTTTCTTCTTTCAAGCTAGCGCCTGCGCCACAAAAGGCTGACGACTGCTGCTGCGAAGGAAGTTGCTCCAC
>NZ_SZWS01000053.1:215345-219190 GCF_005281245.1 Citrobacter sp. wls826 | reverse complement strand
CCCGTATCCGGTACCGTAATGGGTACCCGCTACTCCTGGAAAGTGGCAGGCATGGACTGTGCAGCCTGCGCCCGAAAAGTG
Source organism: Citrobacter sp. wls826 (assembly GCF_005281245.1). NCBI lineage: Bacteria > Pseudomonadati > Pseudomonadota > Gammaproteobacteria > Enterobacterales > Enterobacteriaceae > Citrobacter > Citrobacter sp. wls826. The sequence goes on along the minus strand of NZ_SZWS01000053.1, from coordinate 219,109 downwards.
GAGAATGCGGTCCGCCAGGTCAACGGCGTCAACCAGGTCCAGGTTCTGTTCGCCACCGAAAAACTGGTAGTCGACGCGGGTTCCGATATCCGCCTGCAAGTTGAAAGCGCAGTGCAAAAGGCAGGTTATACCCTGCGCGATGAGCAAGCGCCAGACGCCGCCCCCGAGTCGCGGTTTAAAGAGAACCTGCCGCTGATTTCGCTGATTATCATGATGGCGATTAGCTGGGGGCTGGAGCAGTTCAATCACCCCTTTGGCCAGATAGCATTTGTCGCCACCACGCTGGTAGGTTTGTATCCGATTGCCCGTCAGGCCCTGCGTCTGATGAAAACCGGCAGCTACTTTGCCATTGAAACGTTGATGAGCGTGGCCGCCATTGGCGCACTGTTTATCGGCGCGACGGCCGAAGCCGCCATGGTGCTGCTGCTGTTTTTAATTGGCGAACGCCTGGAAGGATGGGCCGCCAGCCGCGCCCGTAAAGGGGTCAGCGCACTGATGGCGCTCAAGCCGGAAACCGCCACGCGCCTGCGTAACGGCGAGCGCGAAGAGGTTGCTATCAATACTCTCCAGCCAGGCGATGTTATTGAGGTTGCCGCGGGTGGGCGTTTACCTGCCGATGGCAAGCTGGTCTCCGGATTTGCCAGCTTTGATGAAAGCGCCCTGACCGGCGAATCGATACCGGTTGAGCGCGCCACGGGCGAGAATGTCCCGGCGGGCGCCACCAGCGTGGACCGTCTGGTAACGCTGGAAGTACTCTCCGAACCGGGTGCCAGCGCCATTGACCGTATTCTGAAATTGATTGAAGAAGCGGAAGAACGCCGCGCCCCCATTGAGCGCTTTATTGACCGTTTCAGCCGGATTTACACCCCAGCCATTATGGCGGTTGCGTTGTTGGTCACCCTTGTACCACCGCTGCTGTTTGCCGCATCCTGGCAGGAGTGGATTTATAAAGGGCTGACGCTGCTGCTGATTGGCTGCCCATGTGCGCTGGTGATTTCCACACCCGCAGCCATTACCTCTGGCCTTGCCGCCGCGGCACGTCGTGGCGCGTTAATCAAAGGCGGGGCCGCGCTGGAGCAGTTGGGTAGGGTAACGCAGGTCGCGTTTGATAAAACCGGCACCCTGACCATCGGTAAACCGCGCGTCACGGCGATTCACCCGGCAAGCGGTATTGGCGAGGCAGAACTGCTGGCGCTGGCGGCAGCAGTAGAGCAAGGCGCGACGCACCCGCTGGCGCAGGCGATTGTTCGGGAAGCCCAAACGCGCGAGCTGACTATCCCTGCCGCAAAAGATCAACGGGCGCTGGTTGGCTCTGGCATTGAAGCACTGGTCAACGGCGAACGCGTGCTGATTTGCGCCGCCGGTAAGCAGCCTGCCGATGCTTTTGCCGGGCAGATAAGCGAGCTGGAAAGCGCGGGTCAAACGGTGGTGCTGGTGCTGCGTAGCGATGCCGTTCTTGGCGTGCTGGCTCTACAGGACACGCTGCGCGACGACGCCCGTAGCGCCATCAGCGAGCTTAATCAGATTGGCGTGAAAGGGGTGATTCTGACGGGCGATAACCCGCGAGCGGCGGCAGCTATTGCCAGTGAATTGGGTCTCGAATTCAAAGCGGGTCTATTACCGGAAGATAAAGTACAGGCCGTTACTCATCTTAACCAACAGTCGCCGCTGGCGATGGTCGGCGACGGCATCAACGACGCTCCGGCAATGAAAGCAGCCACCATTGGCATTGCGATGGGAAGCGGGACCGATGTCGCCCTGGAAACCGCCGATGCCGCCCTGACCCACAACCGCCTGCGTGGTCTGGTGCAAATGATTCAGTTAGCCCGCGCCACCCACGCCAATATTCGCCAGAACATTGCGATTGCGCTAGGCCTGAAGGGGATTTTCCTCGTCACCACGCTGCTCGGGATAACCGGACTGTGGCTGGCGGTGCTGGCAGATACGGGGGCGACGGTACTGGTGACCGCTAACGCGCTGCGGTTACTACGTAAAGGATAATGCGTCTGTGCCGGACGGCAGTTGCATTAGCGCCATCCGGCTAAGATTACTGGCCTTTGCGCACCAGATAGCGGTACGGCAGAGAGTCTGTCTCTTTTGCCACCAGCTCATGCTCCATAAAGGTACAGAAGCCAGGAATGTCACGGGTTGTCGCCGGATCGTCGGCGACAATCAGCAGCGTTTCACCCGCTTGCATGCCGCGCACGGTTTTACGCACCATCATTACGGGTTCCGGGCAGCGCAGCCCCTGGGCATCAAGAGTATGGTCGGGAGAGGTAAACAGATCGCTCATCGTAGTCTCGTTCATTCAAAAACGGCGTTATTTTACGCTCTGTTGTGGCGTAAGCCAATCAGGTTAACGATTGCGTGAAAAACAACCATTGCAATGTGCTCTTAAAGCAGTATCATGCGACGGTTTTTTATTGGGTTCCCTCACCCCATCCAACAAAAAGGTCACAATATGACTCCGTTTACACAATCTCAACGCGTAAAAGCGTTGTTTTGGCTATCGCTATTTCATCTGCTGGTGATCACCTCCAGCAACTATCTGGTGCAGCTACCGATCTCCATTTTTGGTTTCCATACCACATGGGGCGCTTTCAGCTTTCCGTTTATTTTCCTCGCGACCGATCTGACCGTGCGTATTTTTGGCGCACCGTTGGCACGACGTATCATCTTTGCGGTAATGATCCCCGCGCTGCTGATCTCCTATGTCGTTTCATCACTGTTCTATATGGGATCGTGGCAGGGATTCGGCGCACTGCTGCACTTTAATCTGTTTGTCGCCCGTATCGCCGCCGCCAGCTTTATGGCTTACGCGCTGGGTCAAATTCTGGATGTGCATGTCTTTAACCGCCTACGTCAGAACCGTCGCTGGTGGCTGGCGCCAACGGCTTCCACGCTGTTTGGCAACATCAGCGATACGTTAGCCTTCTTCTTTATCGCTTTCTGGCGCAGCCCAGATGCCTTTATGGCCGAGCACTGGATGGAAATCGCGCTGGTTGACTACTGCTTCAAAGTGCTGATCAGCATTATTTTCTTCCTGCCGATGTACGGCGTGCTGCTGAATATGTTACTGAAAAGGCTGGCAGATAAATCCGAAATCGCTGCATTGCAGACGAGTTAAAGGTTCATTTTCCGAGTTGTGATAAGATGGACGAATGAGCCGTTATGGCCGTTTATCGAAAGGAAGAAGTCAATGCGCAATCTGGTTAAATATGTCGGTATTGGCCTGCTGGTTATGGGGCTTGCGGCCTGTGATAATAGCGATACAAAAGCGCCAGCAGAGGGTGCTGCCGCAGAAAGTAGCGCCACCGGACAACCGGTCAGCTTGCTGGACGGTAAACTCAGTTTTTCCCTGCCAGCGGATATGACCGATCAGAGCGGCAAACTGGGCACCCAGGCGAACAATATGCACGTTTATTCTGACGCAACCGGCCAGAAAGCGGTGATTGTGATTGTTGGCGACAATACCAACGAAGACCTGGCTGTGCTGGCAAAACGCCTGGAAGATCAGCAGCGTAGCCGCGACCCGCAGTTGCAGGTCGTCACCAATAAATCTATTGAGCTGAAAGGCCACACGCTGCAGCAGTTAGACAGCATCATCTCGGCCAAAGGCCAGACCGCTTACTCTTCCGTGGTGTTGGGTAAAGTCGATAACCAACTGCTGACTCTGCAAATCACGCTGCCTGCTGACGATCAGCAAAAAGCGCAGACTACCGCAGAAAACATCATTAACACGCTGGTTATCCAGTAACGGTTAA
>NZ_SZWS01000053.1:214432-215291 GCF_005281245.1 Citrobacter sp. wls826 | reverse complement strand
CTCCGGTGACACCACCTGAGGCCGTTTTTTTAATCGCCAGGTCAGCAATAACGCCACCGCCACCAGCCCTGCCGCCGCCAGATAGATAACCGGCACGCCCGCCCAGGTCATGACCAGCCCAGCCAGCGGCCCCGTAACTCCCAGTGATAAATCCATAAACACCGTATACGTCGCCAGCGCAGCGCCCTGATTTTGCTGCGGGACGGCTTTTACCGCCACCACGCCCAGCGCCGGGAACACCAGCGAAAACCCTGCACCGGCCAGCAGGACGCCGCTTTTCGCCATCCACGGCATGGAAGCCATCCCGACCAGCAGCAACCCAACAATCTCGACGCTAAAGCAGATCATCGCCACATTTAGTCCACCTAAACGGTTGATACCATTTGGGAATAACAGGCGGGTCCCCACAAACGTGCAGCTAAAAAGCGTCAGCGCGAAAGCGGCGCCGTCCCAGCCTTTGGCATCATAAAACAGGGTAATGAAAGTGGCGATCACGCCAAATCCGGCTGAGGCCAGGGCCAGCGCCATGCCGTACAACCAAACACGCCCAAGCACCGCGCGAAACGGCAATGGTTTGCCTTTGCTGGCCTTCACCGCCGGACGAGGGAGCGCCAGCAGTATTGCCAGCAGCGCCACGCCCATCACGGTCAGCGCCAGTCCCTGTAAGCCACCCCAGGCATAAAACAGAACGCCCAGCGGAGCGCCTATCGCCATCGCGCCATAGGTCACGATGCCGTTCCACGAAATCACCCGTCCGATGTGCATTGAACCAACGACCCCAACCCCCCACAGCGTAGAGCCAGTCCCGGCAAAGCTTTGCCCGATCCCTAGAATCACGCGCCCCAGGCATAACAGCAGC
>NZ_SZWS01000053.1:183843-214388 GCF_005281245.1 Citrobacter sp. wls826 | reverse complement strand
CTGGCCAGCGGCCAGCCATTCGTGAAGCCCGCCAGGAAGTAGCCCAGACCACTTAAAAAACAGCCACACAGTCCGAATACCACAATCTTCTTTGGCCCCAGCAGGTCGGCATAGCGACCGGCATGTGGACGGCTCAGCAGCGTAGCGAAATATTGCAGGCTGATGACCAGCCCTGCCCAAAAAGCGCTAAATCCCATCACATCATGGACATAGCCTGGCAATACAGCGAGCGGCAGACCAATGGTCAGGTAGCTGGCGAAGTTAAACATCACCACAGAGACAATACGCAGATTAAGGCGTAAACCGCTAAGCGTCGGTTCAGCGACGGGTTCGGGCATGGAGGATCACCACGTTTTCACAACAGTGTTTCATTTCTACCATGTTGCCGGGCAGAAATCAGTAGTCAGTTTAGGAATATCAGTCGCAAGCCAGCCGCTACACTTAATGCAAAAACGCAAACAGGAAGACGACATGACAACCGCCCAGCCCGATAAAACGGGTTTGCACATTCTGCTCAAACTGGCCGCTCTGGTGGTGATCCTCGCGGGTATTCATGCCGCGGCGGATATCATCGTACAGCTTCTGCTGGCCCTTTTTTTTGCCATTGTATTGAATCCGCTGGTCACCTGGTTTATTCGCCGGGGTGTACGTCGGCCGGTCGCGATAACGTTAGTCGTGGTGGTGATGCTGATCGTTCTTACGGCGTTAATCGGCGTTCTGGCGTCATCCATCACTGAATTCATGGCCATGCTGCCAAAATACAATAAGGAGCTGACGCGCAAGGTTCTGTATCTGCAAGAGATGGTGCCTTTTCTGAATCTGCATATGTCCCCGGAGCGCATGCTGCAACGTATGGACTCCGACAAGCTGATGACCTTCACAACCACGCTGATGACAAGTCTTTCCGGTGCCATGGCCAGCGTCGTTCTGCTGGTGATGACGGTGGTCTTTATGTTGTTTGAGGTGCGTCATGTCCCCTATAAGCTGCGCTTTGCGCTGAACAACCCCCAAATCCATATTGCGGGGCTCCATCGGGCGCTGAAAGGTGTTTCTCACTATCTGGCGCTGAAAACGTTGCTCAGCTTATGGACCGGTGCCATCGTGTGGCTGGGACTGGCGCTAATGGGGATTCAGTTTGCTCTGATGTGGGGTGTGCTGGCATTCCTGCTAAACTACGTGCCCAACATTGGCTCGGTCATTTCCGCCGTTCCACCCATGATCCAGGCGCTGCTGTTCAACGGCGTTTACGAATGCGTGCTGGTTGGGGCGCTGTTTCTGGTGGTGCATATGGTAATTGGCAACATCCTCGAGCCCCGCATGATGGGGCACCGGCTGGGATTATCGACGCTAATCGTCTTTCTCTCTCTGTTGGTGTGGGGATGGCTGCTTGGTCCGGTAGGTATGCTGCTCTCCGTGCCGTTAACCAGCGTGTGTAAAATCTGGATGGAAACCACCACAGGCGGTAGCAAACTGGCAATTTTGCTGGGACCCGGCAGGCCCAAAAGTCGGCTACCCTGAAAACTACCAACCGAGGTAGTTATTATATTTCCATATTGACGTTAAAATGACGTCAACACAGCTATATACAGTGGCTTATCTTAAATAAAGAGTGAAAAGGAATTCATTCTTTTATAAAGGAAATATATAATCCACATGCATTATTCTTTGCCAAAAAACATAAAAGTAATGAACACATCCAAAGCATTTAACTTAAACTATCCACTTAGATTTAAAGGTTATTTTATTTGATACGTTTTCTCTAAAAATCTATACTTCTCGCCGATGATGATGCTGAAAAGTTTCTGTTGAAGAAAGTCATAGAATATTATCATCCGGTCATCTCATTGCCTCGCTATCAACAGAGTGAAATAAAACGCTAATTTAGTTTAAATAAAATTGCAGGTGATAAAGGGTGCATCATGATTCCGGAGCTTATAAGTTAACATGTATAAACGGTACTTTGAGAGGGAGTTTTAATGAAACAGTATATTAAGTGGTTTGCGGCCATTGCCGTTGTCGGTGCACTGGCGGGTTGTGCACGTACTGCGCCGATTGATCAAGTTCACACCAGTGTGAGCGCGGGACATACTCAGGACCAGGTTAAAACCGCGATCCTAAAAGCCGGTATTCAACGCCAATGGGTCATGTCCGAAGCCGGACCAGGTATTATTAAAGCTCGCCAACAAACCCGCGATCATGTGGCTGAAGTCCGTATCACTTATACCGCCACCAGCTATGACATCAAATATGACAGCAGCCTCAACCTGCAGGCTTCTGGTGGAAAGATTCACAAAAACTACAACCGCTGGGTACGCAATCTGGATAAAGACATCCAGCTTAATCTGTCAGCCGGCGCCAATCTGTAATTACGCCTAAAGTCGGGCCGAAAAGGCCCGATACTCTTACTATCTGCCATTTAACAGGTTGTCCCCACATGTACGAACAGGATTCGCTTAGCGCACTGGATGCCATTACTGAAGCACAACGTATCGCCTTTGCCCCTATGCTATTTCAAACCGCGTTGTGTCTGCGAAATGCTGGAGTACTCACCTGGCTGGACAAGCAAGGTAAACGCGGCGCCACGCTCGACGAGATTACCGCAAACAGCACCATCAACGAATATGCCGCCAGCATCCTGTTGGATATGGGGTTAAGTGGGCGCATCATTACCCACAAAGAGGGATATTATTACCTCGCTAAAGTCGGTCATTTTCTTTTACATGACACGATGACGCGTGTGAATATGGACTTCACCCAGGATGTTTGTTATCAGGGGCTGTTCTATCTGGAAAATGCACTGAAAGAAGGAAAACCCGCAGGGTTAAAAACTTTTGGCGACTGGTCAACAATCTATCCTGCACTATCACAATTACCGCTGGCTGCGCGTGAAAGTTGGTTTGCTTTCGATCATTACTATTCAGATGGAGCATTTGATGCCGCATTGCCATATGTATTCGCCAGCGCCCCTGCAACCCTGTACGATGTCGGCGGAAATACCGGGAAATGGGCATTACGTTGTTGTCAACATGATGACAATATTACTGTCACCCTATTAGATTTGCCGCAACAAATTGCACTTGCCCGCGAAAATATAGAAAATGCAGGATTATCTCATCGCATAAATTTCCATGCTGTGGATATGCTTAGCGACTCGCCTTTACCTGCCGGCGCTGATATCTGGTGGATGAGTCAATTTCTGGACTGTTTTTCTCCGGAACAAATTATCGCTATGCTGCGCAACGTTGCTCGGGTGATGAAACCGGGCGCGAAGCTGTTCATTATGGAACTGTTTTGGGATGCCCAAAAATTTGAAGCGGCCTCATTTAGCCTGAATGCGTCTTCGCTTTATTTTACCTGTATGGCGAATGGCAACAGCCGTTTCTACAGCGTAGAGAGGTTTTATCACTATCTGAATCTGGCAGGTTTTCAGGTAGATGAACGCCACGACAACTTAGGTGTTGGGCATACTTTATTGATATGTCAGAAGAAAAAATAAGAAACAATCGGAACAACCGATTTACCGCGGATACGCGTTGATGAAATTTGCTTTCAACATTATAGACTGGCAGGCCAGGGCGCCAGGGTTAAGCGAAACAGAACAGTGGCATGAATGGTCACGGCTTTCGCACGCCATCGATCCCACTGCGCCATTGGCTAAGCTCAACGAGTTACCGATGATGACGGCTCGCCGCCTCAGTTCCGGCAGCAAACTGGCCGTCGATTGTGGGCTGGCGATGCTACGCCGCCATGATATCAATGCTGTTTTGTATACAAGCCGCCATGGTGAACTGGAGCGTAACTACAGGATCCTGCACGCCCTGGCGACTGGGCAGGCACTCTCACCAACCGATTTTGCCCTCTCTGTACATAACTCTGCTGTGGGTAACCTGACGATCGCTGCGAAAAAACCGATTGCCTCCTCCTCGCTTTCTGCTGGTAGGGATACGTTCCAGCAAGGGCTATGTGAAGTCATCGGGCTGTTGCAGGCGGGATATCAGCGCGTATTGATGGTCGATTTCGACGGTTTTCTGCCCGAGTTTTATCACCCACAGTTACCACCTGACATGCCAACATGGCCGTTTGCCGTCGCGCTGGTCATTGAATCCGGTGATAGCTGGCAATGTGAAACCCGTCCGCACTGCGGGCGGGGTGAGACAACGTTGCCGCAAAGCTTATTGTTTTTACAACATTACTTGCAAGATACCAAGGCGTTTACCCTGTCTGGCGAACGCGTACAATGGCAGTGGAGTCAGGGATGAACACGATGCTCCTGCGGCTTAACCGGGTATGGCGACTGGTGATGACCGGTCTTTGCTTTGCCCTGTTTGGCCTCGGCGGACTCCTTCTTTCTACGTTCTGGTTTAACGTCTTGCTGATCGCGATATGGGATAAAGCCCGACGTCGGCGTATCGCCAGACGCAGCATCGCCGCCAGTTTTCGCCTCTTTTTAACGGTGGCGAAACGGCTTGGTGTGTTGGACTACCAAATTGAAGGACGAGATATTTTACGCAATGAACAAGGATGCCTGGTCGTCGCCAACCACCCGACGCTCATCGATTACGTGCTACTGGCATCGGTAATGCCCGAAACCGACTGTCTGGTGAAAAGTGCACTACTAAAAAATCCGTTCCTCAGCGGCGTGGTCCGGGCGGCAGATTATCTGATTAACAGCCAGGTTGACGCGCTATTGCCCGCGTGCCAGCAACGTCTGGAACAAGGCGATACTATTTTAATTTTCCCCGAGGGAACCCGTACACGCCCCGGAGAGGAAATGACGTTACAGCGTGGTGCGGCGAATATCGCCGTGCGCTGCAGCAGTGATTTACGCATAGTGACCATTAAATGCAGCGAACAAATGCTGAACAAAGAAAGCCAATGGTACGACGTCCCATCGGTAAAACCCATGTTTACCATTTCAGTACACGAGCGGGTTAAGATCGACCAATTTTACGACGCAAATTCACAAGAACCGGCGCTGGCCGCAAGGCAGTTGAACCGGCATCTTTTGCTTCAATTACAACCAGGTACTTTACCTCTTTCAGGAATTAATGATGCAAGCGCTTTATCTTGAAATCAAAAATCTCATTATAACGACATTGAATCTCGACGAACTAACAGCTGACGATATTGAAACCGAAGCGGCACTCTTTGGCGATGGCTTAGGCCTGGACTCAATCGATGCCCTGGAGCTGGGTCTGGCGGTGAAAAACGAGTATGGCGTGGTCCTCTCAGCGGAGAGCGAAGAAATGCGTCAGCACTTCTTCTCCGTCGCCACGCTGGCATCTTTCATTCACGCGCAACGTGCCTGAGGATAGTCCGTTATGACCGAACAAAAAGCCATTTACGATGAAGTCTCCTCACTGCTGGTCAAGCTGTTTGAAGTTGACCCGCAAGATATTAAGCCTGAGGCGCGCCTGTACGAAGATCTGGAACTCGACAGCATCGACGCAGTCGACATGATCGTGCATCTTCAAAAGAAAACCGGTAAGAAAATCAAGCCGGAAGAGTTCAAAGCAGTACGCACCGTACAAGATGTCGTCGATGCGGTTGAACGCCTTCTCATAGAAGCGTAATTCACCGTGTCAGGCACTCGCTCCCTGCCAGTCGTACAACTGCTGACAGGTCTACTGTTGTTGGCCTGGCCGTTTTTGATCTGGTTTGGCCTGGCGCATAACAGTCTGCACTGGTTGCTGCCGTTAATGGCGCTACTCCTTTTTTTACGCTTTCGCCAGGTCCGGCGACAGGCGGGACCGTTGCGCGTCGTGACACAGGTAGTGGTGATCGCGGGTATCACCTTATGCATTGCCAGTTATCTGCTCAAAACGCACCAGCTGCTGCTGTTTTATCCCGTAGTGGTAAACGCCGTCATGCTGTCGGTTTTTGGTGGTTCTCTGTGGTCAGCGATGCCCATCGTTGAACGTCTGGCGCGGCTGCGCGAACCAAATCTGCCCGAAGCAGGCGTGCGCTACACGTACCTTGTGACACTAATCTGGTGCGCCTTTTTCATCATCAATGGCAGCGTTGCGCTCTTTACTGCATTGAATGGCGATATGACCCTGTGGACGACCTGGAACGGTATGGTTTCCTATCTGCTGATGGGGACATTGATGGTAGGCGAGTGGTTAGTTCGCCAACTGGTGATAAAGCGAGATACCCAATGAAGCAGCCCCTCACACTTGCTCAATGGCTCTGTGCCCCACGACCGGACGACATTCCTGTTGCGTGGCAAGAAGATCATACGTGGACACTTGGCCATCTGCGCCATGATGTGGCCCAGTTGATAACGCAACTGCAGCAGCAGGAAGGTGAACGCTGGGCATTATGCTTCGAGAACAGCTATTTATTCATCGTCGCGTTGCTGGCAACGCTCCATGCTGGCAAAACACCGGTGATCCCGGGACATTGTCGCGTCTCGTTGTTAAACGAGCAGCACTTGCTGTTTGATGGCGTACTGAGCGATAAAGCGCTGGACTGGCAGGGAACGCTGCGAGTGGTCAGCTCTGCCATGACATCTGTGGCCCACGACATCACGTTCCCGATAATACGCAGTGACGCCTTTGTGGAGCTATTCACTTCCGGTTCGACCGGCCAGCCGAAACGCGTAATCAAACCGATTGCTCGTCTGGATAGCGAAGCAGCATTGCTCGCTACGCGTTTTGCTGATCGTCTGGCAGGTTGCCGGGTCGTCGCGTCAGTGGTACCGCAACACCTGTATGGTCTGACGTTTCGTATCTTCTTGCCGATGGCTTTAGGCCTCCCGCTGCATGCGGCGATGCTTTGGTATGCCGAACAACTGGCGGCACTGAGCCCTGATCATCGGTATGCGTTTATCAGCAGTCCGGCGTTTCTGAAACGCCTCGACCACCACCTGACACCGCCGCCAATCGAGTTGATTCTTTCCGCGGGCGGCATGCTGTCCTGGCAGGACGTCAAGCAGGCTGCTGACTGGCTGAATGTCTGGCCCGATGAGATCTACGGCAGCACTGAAACCGGAATCCTCGCGTGGCGCTATCGCCATCAGGATGATGTGACATGGCTGCCTTTTCCCGGAGTCAGATTCCAGTCAGAAGACGACGCGTTTCGTGTGTTTTCACCACTAATTGCAGCTGATGATGGCCTGTTACTCGATGATATTCTTCAGTTTATCGAAAACGGACAGTTCCGCCTGATGGGCAGACGCGGGCGGGTGGTCAAGATTGAAGAGAAACGCATTTCACTCAGCGAAGTGGAGCAACGTTTACTGGCACTGGACGGTATCCGTGAAGTCGCAGCATTGCCCGTCTCACGCGGAGGACGTCAGGGCGTTGGTGTCCTGCTGGTACTGGATGACGAAGCCCGGCAACGCTGGCTTGAGTGCGGTGGTAAACCGCAAGAACTGACCTGGCGACGTTCGCTGCTGCCCTGGCTGGAGCCGGTCGCTGTTCCCCGCTACTGGCGGGTGATTGATGAGATTCCGGTCAACAGTATGAACAAGCGTGTCTATGCGCAATTACAGGAGTTATTTCATGAAACCCCATGAAATCGAGCGCCATCAGGCACTGCCTCATCAGGCTGAGATTGTTTTACAACTCGACCCTTCTCTGTTTTGGTTCAGCGGGCATTTTAGCGTGCAGCCACTGCTGCCGGGCGTTGCACAGCTAAACTGGGCGATGGATTACGCCACCACGCTGCTGGTCCCTGGCTGGCGTTTTCACAGTATTCAAAACGTGAAGTTCCAGTCACCGCTATTGCCAGAGGCCACCGTCACCCTGAGTCTGAGCTGGCAGGAAGCGCGTCAGATGCTCACTTTTAGCTACCAGCGCCACGACGGTGACGTGCGCCATACCGCCAGCAGCGGGAAGATTCGGTTATGCCGCTGACCTTTTCCCCATGCGTGTTGATCCCCTGCTACAACCACGGCGCGATGATGTCGGACGTGTTGGATCGTCTTCGGCCGTTCAATCTCCCCTGCATTGTGGTGGACGATGGCAGCGACGAGACTACACGAGATGAACTGGCACGCCTGGCGACAGAATACAGCAATCTGACGTTAATTCGCCTGCCCATCAACGCAGGCAAAGGCGCGGCGGTTATTCGCGGAATGCAGACGGCAGCAGATGCCGGGTTCAGTCATGCAGTGCAGGTCGATGCCGACGGGCAACATGCCATTGAAGATATTCCCAGGCTGCTTGCATTGGCAAAAGAACATCCGACAGCACTGATTTCCGGACAACCGATTTACGATGATTCGGTCCCTCGCTCGCGCCTGTACGGTCGTTGGGTAACCCATATCTGGGTGTGGATAGAAACGCTCTCGTTGCAGCTCAAAGACAGTATGTGCGGCTTCCGGGTGTATCCGGTGGCCCCCACGCTGCAACTGGCACAGCGTGTAACGCTTGGCAAACGGATGGATTTTGATACTGAAGTGATGGTGCGCCTCTACTGGCAAGGCAACACCAGCTATTTTATCCCCACGCGAGTCACCTATCCGCAGGACGGGCTATCCCATTTCGACGCGCTTAAAGACAATCTGCACATTTCATTGATGCACACTCGCCTGTTCTTTGGCATGTTGCCGCGCATCCCCTCCCTGCTGTGTCGTCGTTCATCGACACACTGGGCGCAGCAGCAGGAAGTCAAAGGGTTGTGGGGAATGCGTCTGATGCTGCTGGTCTGGCGTGTACTGGGCCGCAAAGCCTTCTCCCTGCTGCTGTATCCGGTCGTCGGCGTATACTGGCTCAGCGCTTCAACTGCCCGAAAAGCCTCTCAACGCTGGATTAGCCGCGTAAGAGCGCAACTGATCACACGCCGGATGCCAGTACCGCCAAACCTGACCAGTTATCAGCATTTCCTGCGTTTTGGCGGCGCGATGCTGGATAAGATTGCCAGTTGGCGCGGTGAACTGCACTTCGGTCGCGATGTGATTTTTGCACCAGGCGCAGAAAAAACGCTAAATGTCAGCGATCCTCGGGGAAAACTGCTGCTGGCTTCACATCTTGGCGATGTCGAAGCCTGTCGGGCACTGGCCCAGCTACAGGGCAGTAAAACAATCAATGCGCTGGTATTTAGCGATAACGCCCAACGCTTTAAACAGATCATGCAAGAGATGGCGCCGCAGGCTGGATTAAATCTGCTCCCGGTGAACAGTATTGGTCCAGATACTGCCATTCTGCTCAAAGAGAAACTGGAGCGCGGTGAATGGGTAGCCATCGTAGGCGATCGCATCGCAGTCAATCCCCAACGCGGCGGCGAGTGGCGTGTGTGCTGGAGCCGCTTTATGGGGCAAAACGCGCCATTCCCTCAGGGCCCGTTTATTCTTGCGTCTATTTTACGCTGCCCTGTAGATCTGATTTTTGCCCTGCGCCAGCAGGAGAAACTCCACATCTACTGCGAACCGTTTGCCGACCCGCTGCTCTTACCGCGCGTCACACGACAACAGGCATTACAGAATACTGTCGATCGCTACGCCGAACGCCTTGAGCACTATGCGCTTCAGTCGCCCCTCGACTGGTTTAACTTTTTCGATTTCTGGCAACTGCCGGACACCAATGACAAGGAGTAAAGGGTGCTTAACGATCCCCGTTTTACGGCTGAAGTCGAGCTAACTATTCCGTTTCACGACGTCGATATGATGGGCGTAGCGTGGCATGGTAACTACTTCCGTTACTTCGAGATTGCCCGTGAGGCACTGCTGAACCAATTCGATTATGGCTATCGGCAGATGAAAGAATCTGGCTATCTGTGGCCCGTGGTCGACACTCGGGTGAAGTATCGCAATGCGCTGACTTTCGAGCAGCGTATCCGTGTACGCGCCCAAATTAAAGAGTACGAAAATCGCCTGCGAATCGGCTACGAAATTTTTGATGCCGAAACAGGTAAACGTGCTACAACAGGCTACACCATCCAGGTCGCCGTCGACGAAAAAAGCCGTGAACTGTGCTTTGTCAGCCCGGATATTCTGTTTGAACGGATGGGAGTGACACCATGAAATTATGGCCATTGCTCGTGCTGCTCGTCAGCCCTTTCGTCAGTGCCCTGACGCTCGACTCCCTACAACAGCGTTTTACCGAACAACCGGTGGTTCGCGCCCACTTCGATCAAACCCGGACGATAAAGGATCTACCACAACCGCTGCGATCTCAGGGCAAGATGTTGATCGCCCGCGACAAGGGGTTGCTGTGGGATCAAACGTCCCCGTTCCCGATGCAGCTGCTGCTGGATGACAAACGGATGGTTCAGGCAATTAACGGTCAACCACCGCAGACCGTTACCGCTGAGAATAACCCGCAAATGTTCCAGTTTAATCATCTGCTGCGGGCGTTATTCCAGGCGGATCGTAAAGTGCTGGAACAAAACTTCCGCGTGGAGTTCGCAGACTTAGGAGAAGGTCGCTGGACGCTACGCCTGACGCCAATCACCACACCGCTGGATAAGATTTTTGCGACGATTGATTTAGCAGGAAAGACCTACCTGGAGAGCATTCAGCTCAATGATAAACAGGGCGATCGCACCGATATCGCGCTTTCCCAACACCAACTAACGCCAGCGCAACTGACCGATGACGAACGCCAACGCTTTGCCGCCCAGTAAACGTCCCGCGCTGTTATGGGGAGTCATCTGCCTGCTTCTGCTGGGCATCTTTCTGACGCTGCTACCTCAGGCCCGCCTTAACAGCAGCGTGCTGGCCATGTTGCCAAAGCAGACGCTGGGCGCTATACCTCCGGGTCTGAACGAGGGATTTATGCAGCGCCTTGACCGTCAGGTGGTCTGGCTGGTAAGTCCCGGTAAGCAACCGGACCCAGCGATAGCCCGGGACTGGCTGGCTTTACTGCAAAAATCGCACGCGCTAGCCCAGGTAAAAGGTCCAATGGATGCCGACAGCCAGCAGGCCTGGGGGGCATTCTTCTGGCAACATCGTAACGGCCTGATAGATAACGAGACCCGCGCCCGGCTGCAAAACGGCGGCGAAGCGCAGGGCCAGTGGATCCTGTCCCAACTTTACTCCGCATTCTCCGGCGTCAGTGGCAAAGAGCTACAAAACGATCCCTTCATGCTGATGCGTGGCTCGCAGCTGGCCATGGCCAAAACTGGGCAGCGTCTGCGCCTGATGGACGGCTGGCTGGTCACCCAGGATGAGCAAGGCAACTATTGGTATCTGTTACATGGCGAACTGACCGGTTCATCGTTTGATATGCAACAGACGCACCAATTGGTCACCACGCTGAATACGCTGGAAGGTGAGCTCAAAGCCCACTATCCACAGGCTCAACTGCTGTCTCGCGGGACGCTGTTCTATAGCGATTACGCCAGCCAGCAGGCGAAAAAAGATATCTCTACTCTCGGCATAGCCACTGTGCTCGGGGTGATCCTGCTCATCGTGGCTGTATTTCGTTCGCTGCGTCCGCTGCTGCTGTGCCTGATTTCGATTGGCATTGGTGCGCTGGCGGGGACCGTCGTCACGCTGCTGATTTTTGGCGAGCTCCATCTGATGACGCTGGTGATGAGCATGAGCATCATCGGTATTTCCGCCGACTATACGCTCTACTATTTGACCGAACGGATGGTGCACGGTGCGGAAACATCGCCATGGCAAAGCCTTGCCAAAGTGCGCAATGCCCTGCTCCTGGCGCTACTCACCACCGTAGCGGCTTATCTGATTATGATGCTGGCCCCCTTCCCCGGTATTCGCCAGATGGCGGTATTCGCGGCGGTAGGTCTGAGCGCCTCCTGCCTGACGGTCATTTTCTGGCACCCGTGGTTGTGTCGTCGGTTGCCGGTACGCCCGGTGCCGGCAATGGTACTCATGCTACGCTGGCTTGCTGCATGGCGACGCAATAAAAAACTCTCCGTTGGCCTGCCGGTGGCACTGGCGTTGTTCTCGCTGGCAGGAATAGCGACGCTGCGCGTAGATGATGATATCTCCCAGTTACAGGCGTTGCCGCAGGAAATTCTCGCTCAGGAAAAAGCGATTACCGCCCTGACCGGGCAAAGCGTCGACCAGAAGTGGTTTGTGGTGTACGGCAAATCCGCTCAGCAAACGCTGGAGCGGCTGGAAACCTTTACCCCCGCGCTGGAACAGGCAAAAAAAGACGGATTACTCAGCGGATATCGCACTATTCCGCTCAATTCACTCGCCCGGCAACACCAGGATCTCTCTCTGCTAAAAGATGCTTCGCCCGCCATCACGAAAGCCCTAAACAACGCCGGGCTGGCAACGGTGAACCCCGATCTTAGCGCCATGCCTGTATCCGTCGAAGCCTGGCTTGCCAGCCCAGCCAGTGAAGGCTGGCGCTTGCTATGGCTGTCTCTGGCTGATGGCGAAAGCAGCGTATTGGTTCCCGTTGAAGGGGTGAAACAAAGTGATGCTTTAAATACGCTCAGCGTGAAATATTCCGGCGTGGCGTGGGTGGATCGCAAGAGCAGCTTTGACAATCTGTTTGCCCTTTATCGCCATATTCTGACCGGCCTGCTGTGCATTGCGCTGGCGGTGATTGCCTGTGGCGCCATCATTCGGCTTGGCTGGCGTAAGGGCTTAATTAGCCTGGTGCCCTCAGTGCTGTCTTTAGGTTGTGGTCTGGCAGTACTGGCCCTGAGCGGTCATGCGCTCAACTTGTTCTCGCTGCTGGCACTGGTGCTGGTACTGGGAATTGGCATTAACTACACGCTGTTTTTCAGTAATCCACGCGGTACGCCACTGACGTCGCTGCTGGCTATCACGCTGGCGATGATGACCACGCTCCTGACGCTCGGCATGCTGGTCTTTAGTGCCACTCAGGCAATCAGCAGTTTTGGCATTGTGCTAGTAAGCGGTATTTTCACCGCATTTTTGCTGTCACCGCTGGCGATGCCAACGAAAAGAGAGAAGAAAAAACGATGAGTAAACCGATATTTCGTTGGTTGAGTGGGCTTTTGCAGAATGGCGGCATTGCCTTATCCGATCTACGTCAGCACACCATTTGTAGACCGGATAAGCGCAGCGCCATCCGACGGGGCCTGCTCGTCGCCACGTTGCTGCTGGCAGGTTGCAGCCACTCACAGCCGGAACAGAAAGGCCGCCCGCAAGCCTGGTTAGAGCCGGGTATTCGTGTAACGCTACCTGCTCCGGGGATTTCTCCCGCGGTGAATTCGCAACAACTACTAACCGGTAGTTTTAACGGCAAAACTCAGTCACTGTTGGTCATGCTCAATGCTGATGACAAGAAAATCACACTTGCCGGGCTGTCATCAGTCGGCATTCGCCTGTTCCTCGTGACTTACGATGAAAAAGGACTGCACACCGAGCAATCGATCATCGTTCCACAATTGCCGCCAGCCAGCCAGGTGCTGGCTGACGTGATGCTTAGCCATTGGCCGATTAGCACCTGGCAACCGCAATTACCCACAGGCTGGACGCTCGTCGATACGGGTGATAAGCGTGAGCTGCGCAATGCACGCGGCAAAGTGGTCACGGAAATCACGTATCTGAATCGAAGAGGAAAACGCGAACCGATCAGCATTGAGCACTACGTTTTTAAATACCACATCACCATTCAATATCTGGGTGACTGAGATGATCTACATTTCTGCCGTTGGCATGATTAACGCGTTGGGCAATAACACTGATGAAATCGCAGCCAACCTCACTCGTGGCATAGCGCCGGGAATGCGCCCGCGCACGGGCTGGCTGCAAGGACACCCATCCGCCGTGTTAGCAGGCGTTGACGGTGAGCTACCCGCTATTCCTCAGCACTTTAGCGCTCATCGTTCGCGCAACAACCAGCTATTGCTGGCAGCACTGATGCAAATCCAGCCGCAGGTGGACGATGCTATCGCCCGATTTGGTCGCGATCGTATTGCTGTTGTTCTCGGCACCAGCACCTCCGGCCTGGATGAGGGTGACGTTCACGTTGATTTGATGCTCAACGGCAAAGAGAGCACTGACTGGCGCTATCCGCAACAGGAACTGGGCGATCCGTCGCGTTTTCTTAGCCACTGGCTGGCGCTGGATGGCCCGGCCTTTACGCTCTCAACCGCCTGCTCGTCCAGTGCAAGGGCTATTATGAGCGGACGTCGTTTGATCGAATCTGGTCTGGTCGATATCGCCATTGTCGGCGGTGCGGATACGCTAAGCCGAATGCCAATCAACGGATTCCACAGTCTGGAATCACTCTCCCCAACACTGTGTCAGCCGTTTGGCCGCGACCGTTGTGGGATCACCATTGGCGAAGGCGCCGCCTTGATGGTATTAACCCGCGAGCCACAGCCTATCGCGCTCCTTGGCGTCGGCGAATCCAGCGACGCGTACCATATTTCGGCTCCCCATCCACAGGGGGAAGGTGCCATTCGCGCCATCGGCCAGGCGCTTAACGACGCAGGAATGACGCCGGAACATGTGGGCTATATCAATCTGCACGGTACCGCTACACCGCTAAACGATCAGATTGAGTCCAACGTCGTGAGCGCGCTATTTGGCGAAACGGTCCCGTGCAGTTCAACCAAACACCTGACCGGGCACACACTGGGCGCCGCGGGGATCACCGAAGCAGCTATCGGTGTGTTGATTCTGCAACGCGACCTGCCGCTACCACCGCAGGATTTTAGCCAGTCACCACGCGATGAAACATTGCCAGCCTGCGGCATCATTGAACAGCCGCAGTCACTGACTCGCCCGGTTATCTTGTCAAATTCGTTTGCCTTCGGCGGTAATAATGCCAGCATCCTGCTCGGGAGAATCTCATGAGCCACTATTTATCACCGGGCGACTATTTGCCGCATGATGCGCCAATGCTGCTCCTTGAAGAGGTCGTCAGTGTGGCGGACGAAACCGCCATCTGCCACGTGACGGTATCAGCAAACAGCGTACTGGCCCCTTTCCTCGACCCCGATGGCAATCTACCTGGCTGGTTCGCACTGGAACTGATGGCGCAGACCATTGGCGTCTGGTCTGGCTGGCACCGCCAGCAACAAGGTCAGGCGAGTATTACGTTAGGCATGGTACTGGGCGCACGTGACTTAGTCTGTGCCACAGGTGTTCTGCCTGCCGGGAAGAAGCTGAGCATCCATGTCAAATTGCTGATGCAGGATGCACGATTCGGTAGCTTTGAATGTGCCATCCAGGCAGACAACGAGACGTTGGCGACCGGTCGCGTCAACACCTTCCAGCCGACATCAGAAGAAATTAACACGCTATTTCAACAAGGAGCGTCCACATGAGCCGTTCAGTTTTAGTTACGGGTGCCAGCAAAGGTATCGGTCGCGCCATCGCCAGACAACTGGCCGCGGACGGTTTTGTGGTCGGCGTACACTATCATCGCGATGTGCAAGGAGCACAAGAAACGCTGGATGCTATCCTCGCCGCTGGCGGCGCAGGGCGCCTGTTGACATTTGATGTTGCCAATCGCGAGCAGTGCCGTGAAATACTGTTGCAAGATATTGAGGCAAACGGCGCATGGTACGGCATTGTTAGCAACGCAGGGGTCACTCGTGATGCCGCTTTCCCTGCGCTCAGTGATAACGACTGGGATGCGGTGATCCATACCAACCTCGACAGCTTTTACAACGTCATTCATCCGTGCATTATGCCGATGATCAGCGCACGCAAGGGGGGCCGTATCATCACACTGTCTTCGGTTTCGGGCGTGATGGGCAACCGCGGTCAGGTCAATTACAGTGCGGCAAAAGCCGGAATTATTGGTGCCACTAAAGCGCTGGCCATCGAACTGGCAAAACGCAAAATTACCGTAAACTGCATTGCACCGGGACTCATTGATACCGGGATGATCGAGATGGAAGAAGCCGCATTGAAAGAGGCGATGTCGATGATCCCCATGAAACGGATAGGTCAGGCTGAAGAAGTGGCCGGGCTTGCCAGTTATTTAATGTCGGATGTGGCGGGCTATGTAACTCGCCAGGTGATTTCCATCAATGGAGGGATGTTATGACACGTCGTGTCGTGATTACAGGCATGGGCGGCGTCACCGCCTTTGGGGAAAACTGGCAGGCTGTCTCCGCCAGGTTATTGGCATATGAAAATGCGGTACGCAAAATGCCGGAGTGGCAGGTTTATGACGGACTGCACACACTGCTGGGTGCGCCGATCGACGACTTCACTCTACCGGAACACTATACCCGCAAGCGAATTCGCGCCATGGGTCGCGTATCGCTGATGTCCACCCGCGCAACAGAGCTGGCGCTTGAGCAGGCCGGGCTGATTGGCGATCGGGTACTGACTAACGGTGAAACCGGGATCGCTTATGGTTCATCAACCGGTAGTACCGGTCCAGTGAGCGAGTTCGCGACCATGCTGACCGAGAAGCATACTAATAACATCACCGGCACGACCTACGTGCAAATGATGCCGCACACCACTGCCGTTAACACTGGATTATTTTTTGGTCTGCGGGGGCGAGTCATTCCGACATCCAGCGCCTGCACATCCGGTAGCCAGGCAATTGGTTACGCATGGGAAGCCATTCGGCACGGTTATCAAACAGTGATGGTCGCCGGCGGTGCAGAAGAACTGTGTCCTTCCGAAGCCGCCGTGTTTGATACACTGTTCGCTACCAGCCAGCGCAACGACGAGCCGAAAACCACCCCCTCCCCGTTCGATGAAAATCGCGATGGTCTGGTCATCGGAGAAGGCGCAGGCACGCTGGTGCTGGAAGAGCTGGAACACGCTAAAGCGCGCGGAGCAACGATTTATGGTGAAATCGTTAGCTTTGCCACTAACTGCGATGCTGCCCATATCACCCAGCCACAGCGCGAAACAATGCAGATTTGCATGGAAAAATCGCTGAATATGGCCGGTATTAGCGCCCGTGATATCGGATATATTTCAGCGCACGGTACCGCAACCGATCGCGGTGATATTGCAGAAAGTCAGGCAACCGCTGCAATTTATGGTGATAATGTGCCGCTATCCTCGCTTAAAAGCTATTTTGGACATACCCTTGGCGCTTGTGGCGCACTAGAGGCCTGGATGAGTCTGCAAATGATGCGAGAAGGCTGGTTTGCGCCTACGCTAAATTTGAGTCAGCCAGATGCTAATTGTGGAGCGCTGGATTACATTATGGGTAAAGCCCGCAAGATTGATTGCGAATTTTTGCAGAGCAATAACTTTGCGTTTGGCGGCATAAATACTTCTATCATCATTAAACGTTGGCCCTGATATGTACCGGATCGTTCTTGGGAAAGTTTCTGTTTTAAGCGCTGGCGTACTGCCTGCCGCACTGCGTGAGCAGGCCCCGCAAGGCGCTCGTCGTGCGCGCTGGCTGGCAGGTCGCGTGCTGCTTTCCCATACTCTTTCGCCATTACCGGACATCGTCTACAGCGAGCAAGGAAAACCGGCCTTTTCCGCCGACACACCGCTGTGGTTCAATCTCAGCCACAGCGGTGATGATATTGCCCTGCTGCTCAGCGACGAAGGGGAAGTCGGCTGTGATATTGAAGTCGTTCGCCCGCGCGATAACTGGCAGACGCTGGCAAATACGGTGTTCAGTCTCAGGGAACATGCCGAAGTTGAGGCCGAACGCCCGGAGCAACAGCTGGCGGCGTTCTGGCGCATCTGGACGCGTAAAGAAGCTATCGTGAAACAGCGTGGCGGCAGCGCCTGGCAAATTGTCAGTGTCGACAGCACCGCGCTAACCTCCTCACTCTCGGTCAGCCAGTGCCAGCTCGATACCCTGAGCCTGGCGGTGTGTACCCCCACGCCGTTTACCCTGACCGCCGACGCCGTGCAGCGTCTGGAAGCCTTAGCGTAAATTTTCCGGGAAGTTTTCCGGCAATTCATTGGCCGCACAGGCAATAACGCTGTCATTATTCGCCCCACAGTCACGCACGAAGGTGATGGTCGCAAACTCGTCAATCACCTCGGTTGGATATGCCGGACCCGCATCGCGATATGACATCATCAGCGGAATATGGTCATTCTGGAAACAGACCGTTTTTTGCGGATTGTTAATCACCCAGCGTGGGAAAAAGATGGTGCCATGAAAGAGTTTGTCGCCCAGATTTACGATCAGGCTGACGTCGGTCCCGGTCGGTTCGGTCCATGAAATTTTATAAACACTCTCGCCAACCCGCACAATGTACGCCCGCTGATCCTTCACCCAACGATTCCCCACAATGCCGCTGTGAATACGGTAATCCAGAGTGGTGTCGTTTTTCACGTAGATCTCGTAATTCCAGCCATTATCGTAGGTATAGACCAGATGTTTGCCGACAAAGCCGCTCAAATCATGTTTATCAAAAGTGCTCATATTCGTTCTCCTCTTACTTGATGCGAGGATCTTACCGCTTCAAAAATTGGATAAATAACGCTATGTTTACATCATATTCATTCAATTTTTAGATGAGTTATGCACAAGACAACGCTGGAGCAATGGGCCTTACTGGAGAAAGTGGTGGAGCTGGGCAGCTTTGCTAAAGCTGCGGAAGAGACCAACCGTAGCCAGTCTTCGGTGAGCTACAATCTGGCGCTACTGCAGGAGCGGCTTGGCGTGACGCTGCTGACGCCGGAAGGTCGCAGGGCGGTATTAACCCCTGCGGGAGAGCTACTGCTGGGCCAGGTCAAACCGTTACTGAAGGCCTTTTTATGGGTGGAAACCCGGGCAGCAACGTTGCAAAACGGCACGCGAACGCGGCTGGATTTCATGGTAGATAGCATCTTCCCACGCAAACGCCTGTTCGCGATCCTCAAGCAGTTTCAGCAGGCGTGGCCGCAGACGCAGGTGCGTTTGACCGAAGTGCTGGAGAATGCTGATGATCGACTGGCAGCGCATGCCGATGCGGACGTGATGGTCCTGACCCGACGCCAGGATATCACCGGCCGCGGCGAATGGCTGATGAATATTGACTTCGTGGCCGTTGCCCACCGCGATCACCCGCTCTGCATGCTGGATGCGCCGCTGGATGAAGACGCGTTACGCGCGTGGCCGCTGATTCGCATTGCCGATCGCGACAACCCGCAGCAAGCGGTGCGCGATGCCTGGACCTTCTCGACCATTGATGCCGCGATTGAGGCGGTGATGTATCAGGTCGGTTACGGCTGGTTGCCTGAGGAGCGAATTCAGCAGCAGCTTGAGCAGGGGCTATTACGACCGCTGCCGTTAAGCCATGGCGCTCGCCGTGCCACCCCGCTGCATCTGATCGTCAAAGACACGCTCGCGCCGCTGGATGAACAGGTAACAACCCTGCTGCGTTTATTGCGAGAGCATTAACCTTTTCCCCGGATGCCGGACGTGTGTTACAAAATACGCTATTCCCCTTACTCCCTGTGCGCCCACGCGCCACATGAAAGGTTAATTGCAGATGCAACGAGTCACCATTACCCTCGATGACGATTTACTGGAAACGCTCGACAGCCTGAGCCAGCGCCGTGGCTATAACAACCGTTCCGAAGCGATCCGCGATATTCTGCGCGGCGCACTGGCGCAGGAAACTACCCAGGAGCACGGCACTCAGGGATTCGCTGTGCTCTCGTATGTTTATGAGCATGAGAAGCGTGACCTGGCGAGCCGTATTGTTTCCACCCAACATCACCACCACGATTTATCAGTCGCCACGCTGCACGTGCACATCAACCATGACGACTGTCTGGAAATCGCTGTGCTAAAAGGTGACATGGGCGATGTGCAGCATTTTGCCGATGACGTGATTTCCCAGCGCGGCGTGCGCCACGGTCATCTGCAGTGCCTGCCGAAAGAAGAGTAATTGCTTGTTATGTTGCCCGGCCTACATTCATTCCCGTTTGTAGGCCGGATAAGGCACAGCCGCCACCCGGCAATAATATTTACGCCATCGTGCCAATCGTCTTTCTGAAACGCAGCAGCGCTATCACGAAGAACGTACTGCCAATCGCCAGCAGCGTCAGGAACTGCGGCCAGACAATATTAAATCCTGCGCCGCGGTAAAGAATCGCCTGCGCAAGGCTAACAAAATGGGTAGTCGGCATCGTCAGCATAATGTCCTGCACCGCCTGCGGCATGCTTTCACGCGGTGTAGAGCCGCCGGAGAGCATCTGTAACGGCAGCAGTACCAGAATCATCAGCAACCCCAGCTGTGGCATGGAGCGCGCCAGCGTGCCCATAAAAATGCCGATTGACGTGGTGGCGAACAGGCTCAGCGCCACTCCCAGCATAAACAGCGGTATCGAGCCTTCAATCGGTACGCCAAGCACACCTTTTACCATCAGCATCAGCGACAGACCGGAAACCACCAGCACCACCAGCCCCATCGACCAGATTTTTGCCATCATGATTTCAAACGGCGTCACCGGCATCACCAGCAGGTGCTCAATGGTCCCATGTTCACGCTCGCGAATCAGCGCCGACCCGGTAAGCACAATCGCCAGCATGGTGATGTTGTTGATAATCGCCATCACCGCGCCAAAGCGGGCGGGTTCCAGATTAGGGTTAAAGCGCATACGCATTTCCAGCGCCACCGGCAGCTCGCTGTTATCGCGGTAACGCGACACAAAGCTGTTCACCTCGCCACTGATGATATTCTGGATATAGCTGTTGCCGGTAAAGGCCTGGCTCATCCGCGTGGCATCGACGTTAACCTGAATATCCGGCTGCCGCCCGGCCAGTACATCGCGCTGAAAATCAGGCGGAATGTTCACAGCGAAGGTATAGCGCCCGGCATCCAGCCCGGCATCCATCTCATCGGCGGTAATCATCTCCGGCGGTAAAAACCACGGACGATAAAAACTGTTCACAATGCGATTCGACAACTGCGACTGGTCCATATCGGCAATGGCAATCGGCGCCAGGTGCAGCGACCCTGGCAGAACGGTCGCAGAAGAGTAAACCGAGACCGTGAAGGCGAAGACGATCAGCGTCAGCATCGCTTTGTCACCCAGCAGGCTGCGTAACTCTTTGATGCCGAGGTTATAAATATTCCGTAATCGGCGCATCACCCCTCCTGTTTTTTCAGCAGTAATACGCTCAGACCAATGACCACTGGAATGGCTACCGCCAGTGGAATAAACAGCGGCCAGAGATCGGTCAGATCCAGCGCTTTAGAGAACGTCCCGCGCGCGATGGTCAGAAAATGGCTGGTCGGGTAAATTTCGCCAATCCACCGTCCCGGCCCTTCCAGCGAGGCGACCGGGTCGATCATCCCGGAAAACTGCGTCGCCGGGATCAGCGTAATAATCGCCGTACCAAAAATGGCGGCGATCTGACTTTTCATAAACGTGGAAATTAACAATCCCAGCCCGGTGGCAATGGTGACGTACAGCAGCGCGGCCAGCGTCAGGGTCAAAAAACTCCCCTTATGCGGGACGCCGAATACAAACACCGACAGCGCGCACAGCAGCAGGAAGTTCAGCATGCCAAGCACGATGTAAGGCAACTGTTTGCCGAGTAAAAACTCGCTGCGGGTAGTGGGCGTCACGTACAGGTTGATAATCGACCCCAGCTCTTTCTCACGCACCACGCTCAGAGCGCTGAGCATGGAGGGGATCATCATCAACAGCAGCGGGATCACCGCCGGAACAATCGCTGGCAGGCTTTTCACATCCGGGTTGTAACGATAGCGAGTTTCAATGGTCATCAGTCCGTTTTGCCCGCTGGTATTTGGCTGACGCGCCATCACATCCTGCAGCCAGGTCTGGTGCATCGCCTGCACGTAGCCTCTGACCGTTTCCGCACGGCTCGGCATTGCGCCATCGACCCAGACGCCAATCTTCACCGGCGTTCCACGCGCGATATCGCGGCCAAAATTTGGCGGGATCTCTATGGCTACCGCGACTTCGCCCGAGCGCATCCGTTTGTCCAGCTCGTCATAACTGGTAAGCGGTGGCTGCTCGATAAAATAGCGCGATCCCGCCAGATTCAGCGTCCACGCCTGGCTGCTGACTGTCTGATCACGATCGAGCACCGAAAAACGCAGGTTTTCCACATCCATGCTGATGCCGTAGCCCATGATCAGCATCAGGATCACCGTGCCCATCAGCGCCAGCGTTGAACGTACCGGGTCACGTCGCAGCTCCAGCGCCTCGCGGCGGCTGTAGCTGAACAAGCGCCGCAGGCTAAATCCCTGGTGCGGCGGCTGACTGTTTTCATGCACTGCCGGGACATTGGCTGGCGGTAACTGAGCCTCCGGCGCCGGACCAGCCGCTTCCTGTAACCACGAGATAAACGCTTCTTCCAGACTGGCGGCACCACGCTGTTTCACCAGCTCCTGCGGCGTACCGCTGGCCAGGACTTTTCCGGCGTGCATCAGCGACATGCGGTCGCAGCGCTCCGCTTCGTTCATAAAATGGGTGGAGATAAAAATGGTCACTTTATCCTGACGCGACAGATCGACCATCAGTTGCCAGAACATGTCTCTCGCCACCGGATCGACCCCGGAGGTTGGTTCATCGAGAATGAGCATCTCCGGGCGATGGATCACCGCCACCGCCAGCGACAGGCGTTGACGGATCCCCAACGGCAGCGCGCCGGGCAACGCGTCTTCGACATCGGTCAGCGAAAAGCGCTCACTCATCTCTTGTACCCGCCCCGGGATTTCTGCTTCGGGGATATGGAACAACCGCGCGTGTAGCTCGAGGTTTTGCCGTACGGTCAGCTCGCTGTAGAGCGAAAACGCCTGCGACATATAGCCTACCCGGCGACGGGTATCGATATTCTTCGGGTCAACCGCTTGCCCAAACAGCCACGCCTCTCCTTCACTTGCGGGTAGCAGCCCGGTGAGCATTTTCATGGTAGTGGATTTACCGCAGCCGTTGGAGCCGAGAAAACCGAAGATTTCCCCGCGCGGAATACGAAAGTTTACGTGGTCAACGGCCACGAACTTGCCGAAGCGCATGGTCAGATCTTTCGCCTCGATGGCAATCTCTTCCTGCTCAGCGTGATACGGCGGGATCACCACTGGCTTATGCGCCTGGCGCTGGGCTTCGGGTAACAGCGCGATAAACGCCTGCTCCAGCGTGTCGGAGTTGGTTTTTTCGCGTAGCTGCTGCGCGCTCCCGGTGGCCAGCACCTCCCCGGCGTTCATCGCCACCAGCCAGTCAAAGCGCTCGGCTTCTTCCATGTAGGCGGTCGCAACCAGCACGCTCATGTTGGTCTGCCGCTGGCGAATGCTGTTAATCAGATCCCAGAACTGGGCGCGGGACAGCGGGTCGACCCCGGTGGTAGGTTCATCGAGAATTAACAGTTCTGGGTCATGGATCAACGCGCAGCACAGCCCCAGCTTTTGCTTCATCCCACCCGAGAGTTTCCCGGCCGGACGATCGCGAAACGGCGCCAGTCCGGTGCTGTTCAGCAGCTCGGTAATCCGCGCTTCGCGCTCCGCTTTGTCATGGCCAAACAGCCGGGCAAAGAAATCGACGTTCTCATACACCGACAGCGTGTGGTACAGGTTTTTCCCCAGCCCCTGCGGCATCCAGGCAATGCGCGGGCAGACATCCCGGCGATGTTTAGGGTCGCGCATATCGCCGCCCAGCACCATCACGTTACCGTGTTCAATGACACGCGCGCCGGAGATGAGCGACAGCAGGCTCGATTTTCCGACGCCATCCGGGCCAATCAGCCCCACCATACAGCGGGCGGGGATATCCAGCGTGATATTGTTCAGCGCTACCGTTTTCCCGTAATGCTGACTCACGCCGTCAAGGTGCGCCACGGGAGGAACGGGAACCAGCGCCAGATGCGTCATTGCGGCAACCTCACCATCAGGTCGTCAGGCCAGGCTCGATTCTCATCGATACGCACCCACGCCATGCCCGGCAGACCGGTTTTCACGTACTCGAGATGCTGCTGCAACAGCTCTGGCGGGATACGCGCTTTAACGCGGAACATCAGCTTCAGCCGCTCATCGCTGGTTTCGACCGTTTTCGGTGTGAACTGCGCGACGCTTGCCACAAAGCTGATGGTCGCCGGAACACGCAGATCCGGTGCGGCATCCAGCACCAGGCGCGCTTCGCCGCCAATCTTCAGTAAGCCAGCCTGTTCGGTAGGCAAGAAGAACGTCATGTAGACATCGCTGAGATCGACCATATTCAGGACGCGCCCACCCGCAGAAAGCACCTCACCCGGCTCAGCAACGCGGTACTGCACGCGACCATCGCGCGGGGCTTTCAGCTCACTGTCATCAATATCAGCCGCAATACGACGTTCGGTGGCCTGCGCGGCTTCTACGCGGGTTTGCGCCTGAATGATGCTGGTGCGAGCGGCTTCAATTGCGGCTTTTGCCGCTGAGACCTGCGCCTTTGCGGATTCCAGCGCCGCACGTGCGCTTTCTGCCGCGGCCCGATCGTCATCCAGTTGTTGCTCAGACACGGCCCCACGCTGGGATAGCGAACGGGAACGCACGTGGCGTTTAGAAACCGACTGCAGCTCCGCCTCGCGCTGTTTTACTACCGACTGCGCGGCGCGCATTTCACTTTGCCGCTGTTCCAGCAGCGCTCGCGCCGCCGCCACCGCGCTTTCGGCCTCTTTGATTTGCGCGATCGCTTCCAGCCGCTGCTCCTGCAGCACGCGAGTATCCATTTTCGCCAACACCTCGCCCTGACGAACGAACTGCCCTTCCGACACAAGGATTGTGTCAATTCGCCCGGCAATCTTGGTAGCAATATCCACTTCGGTGGCTTCAATTCTGCCGTTGCTGGCTGCGAACCCCTCCGGTATTCCGGCAGGACGGAGCATCCACCATGCTATCGCAGCCACCACGACCAGGGTGCCCGCCCCCCACCACATCACATGACGCTTAAACTTATCCATATTCGACCCGCCGTAATCCCTGTTATCAAACGATGCGTGTCACAAAGCCCACTGAATAGCTATTCAGCGGGAGATTCCATCCGGGATGAGAAGGAATAAGAAACCATGGCCAGAGAGCGGACAGGCGCTAAGGCAACCTGCGCCGCGCAGGAAGTGAATGACGAAAATGCTGTGAAATCGGGTAGTAATGTTGTCATCATCAGCGTTCCTGGCCGGAAATGAAACACGCATACTCATAACTGCTATCTATTGAATACTAACACCTGGATTCAATATGTCTATTCGGTTGTAGTTTCCACTTCAGCCCTATCGCGCTCTGGCACAGGGAATATTTCGTATATCAACGATTGATAAACATTCACAACTATAAACATAATCAATAATTAGACATCGCTATAATAGTGGCTCATTTACCGATCTCGTTATGGCGAGGCTCCTGTACAAATACAAGTTACCGCCCTGCTGGTATCGAGAGAGGCCACTCAGGGAAATACAGGCATCCATCGAATCAAGGTGTTGCCAAGGTAACTTCTGACGATTTCACCATCGGGCAGATACGTTGTTCAGTGCTAAAACCAGGACGTAGGGATCCGCCTGCGCTAACCCTGTCTTGTTCGCCCCTATGAGAGATTTTTATAGGGAATTACACCATGTCATCTATGCCACTCTGCGCCGCCCATCATCCTATGCCGGATTTCAATGGCGATGCTATCGCGCAATATATGCGCACCGATTTTATTACCCTGCCGGATCATCTCAGCGTGAACGGCGCTCGTGAATACTTTGTCTCCCAGCTCACAACGGATGATATTCCAGGCCAGGTCTTTGTTGTAGCTGGAAAAGCGCTGCGCGGGGTGTTATCCATCAAGCGCTTATTGCAGGAAAAAGATACATCGCTGAACATCAACCATCTTACGGACAGTTGTTTGTTTCATGTAAAGCCTGATGATGAACGGGCACAGGTCGTTGCCGAGTTAGCCGAACGCGAACTCGATCTGGTGGCTGTCGTTGAGAAAGGTGAGCTGGTCGGTTGTCTGATGGAAAAAGAGATCGCTCATCTACAGGAAGATGATGTTACCGAAGATGTTCAGCTTCAGGGGGCAACGTTGCCGCTGGAAAAACCCTACCTGGAGATTAGCCCGTGGACATTGTGGAAAAAACGTTCTGTCTGGCTCCTGCTGCTTTTTGTCGCAGAAGCCTATACCAGCAGCGTTCTTCAACATTTTGAAGAGGCGCTGGAATCTGCTATTGCACTGGCCTTTTTTATTCCACTATTAATTGGTACTGGCGGCAACAGCGGTACGCAGATCACCTCAACGCTGGTACGTTCAATGGCGCTGGGAGAAGTACGGCTGCGCGATATGGGTCGGGTGATCCGCAAAGAAGTTTCAACTTCGCTGCTGATCGCCCTGACGCTGGGTCTGGCAGGCTGCTTGCGCGCGTGGATGATGGGTATCGGAGTGGAAATCACGCTAATCGTCAGCCTGACGCTGGTTTGCATTACGTTGTGGAGCGCCGTGGTGTCATCAGTGATCCCCATGGTGCTCAAGCGTATCGGCATTGATCCCGCCGTGGTTTCCGCCCCGTTTATCGCCACGCTTATCGACGGTACCGGGTTGATTATCTACTTTAAAATCGCCCAGTATTTTCTTGGTCTGAACTAATGATAACGCCCGGCAGCCCAGGTTGTCGGGCACCACGGTCAGGCAGGTGTCAAATCCTGCGCGCATGCCCAGGCGCTCGACCACGCCCACTGGAAGTTATAGCCGCCCAGCCAGCCGGTGACGTCCATGACTTCGCCGATAAAGTAGAGTCCCGGCACTTTGCGCGCTTCCATCGTGCGCGATGACAGCTCGTTGGTATCGACGCCGCCCAACGTGACTTCAGCGGTACGATACCCTTCCGTACCGTTCGGCTGCACCCGCCACTCGGTCAGCGTCTCAACCAGCGTTTGCTGATCGCGCACATTAAGCTGCTTCAGCGAGACATCCGGGATTTGCCCTAACTGCTGTAAGCATTCCACCAGACGCTTTGGCAACTGCATTGCCAGGGTGTTCTTTAAGCTTTGATTAGGGTGTGCGCTACGTTGGTCATCGAGGAAGCTCGCGAGGTCAACATCCGGCAACAAATTAATGCTGACAAATTCACCTGGCTGCCAAAAACTGGAAATCTGCAGCACGGCCGGACCAGAAAGCCCGCGGTGCGTAAAGAGCAGGTTTTCACGAAATACGATGCCGTCCTCGGCGGTGATAACGGAAGAAACGGATACGCCAGAGAGCACCTGAAGCTGCTCCAGTAGCGGCTTATGTAAGGTGAAAGGCACCAGCCCTGCGCGCGTAGGCAAAACGTTCAGGCCGAACTGTTCCGCAATTTTATAACCAAACGGCGTCGCGCCCAGACCCGGCATAGAGAGACCACCGGAGGCAATAACCAGCTTTTTCGTGCCGACACTCATCCCATTCAATTCCAGGACAAAATCGTCACCATCTCGCTCAACGCTCAGGATTTCGCTACGTAACCGCATAGTTACGTTACCTTTTTCACACTCATCCACCAGCATATCGACAATTTGCTGGGCGGAATCATCGCAGAAAAGCTGGCCTAGCGTTTTTTCATGCCAGGCAATACCGTGCTTACCCACCAGATCGATAAAATCCCACTGTGTATAACGCGCCAGCGCCGATTTGCAAAAATGCGGGTTTTGGCTCAAATACGCAGCCGGCTCGACATAAAGATTGGTAAAGTTGCAGCGGCCCCCGCCAGACATGAGAATCTTGCGCCCGGGCTTTTTACCATTATCAATCAGCAGTACGCGACTACCTGCCTGTCCTGCCTGCGCGGCACAAAACATACCCGCTGCGCCAGCGCCTATAATAACGGTATCAAACCTTTCCACGTTGCGATCCTCTCTAAAAAGCGGGAGTGAATTGTAAAGATTCCTCAGTGGTCGCACCAGCACCAAACTACCGATAAAGGGTATTTACCTGAAATATATAGGATAATTCTTTAGTGGTGTAAAACAAAGCAGGAGACAAATCAAAAAAACTCTATATTTCACTTTGCCCGCGCCGCCAAAGTCACTGATAATGCGCCGCGTTCATGTCCTCAAAATGGCGTAACGTCCTATGCTACATTTGTTTGCTGGCCTGGATTTACATACCGGGCTTTTACTATTGCTTGCTCTGGCTTTCGTGCTGTTCTACGAAGCAATTAATGGCTTCCATGATACAGCCAATGCTGTCGCAACTGTGATCTATACCCGTGCAATGCGTTCGCAATTGGCGGTGGTCATGGCTGCGGTGTTCAACTTCTTTGGTGTTTTGCTGGGTGGTCTCAGCGTGGCGTATGCCATCGTGCATATGTTACCAACGGATCTGCTGCTTAATATGGGATCGTCACATGGCCTCGCCATGGTGTTCTCCATGTTGCTGGCGGCAATTATCTGGAACCTGGGTACCTGGTACTTTGGTCTGCCTGCATCCAGCTCCCACACGCTGATTGGCGCCATTATCGGTATTGGTTTAACCAATGCGCTGATGAACGGCACCTCGGTGGTGGATGCACTTAACATCCCGAAAGTTATCGGTATTTTTGCCTCGCTTATCATCTCACCTATTGTCGGTCTGGTGGTTGCAGGTGGTCTTATTTTCATTCTGCGTCGCTACTGGAGCGGTACGAAAAAACGTGCCCGTATCCACCTGACGCCGGCTGAACGTGAAAAGAAAGACGGAAAGAAAAAGCCGCCGTTCTGGACGCGTATTGCACTGATCCTCTCCGCTATCGGCGTGGCGTTCTCTCACGGCGCGAACGATGGTCAGAAAGGCATTGGTCTGGTGATGCTAGTGCTGATTGGCGTAGCGCCAGCAGGTTTCGTGGTGAATATGAATGCTTCCGGTTACGAAATTACCCGTACCCGTGATGCAATCAATAACGTCGAAGTCTTCTTCCAGCAGCGCCCTGACCTGCTTAAACAGGCCACAGGCGTAGACCAGCTGATTCCGTCCCCGACGGACGCGGCACCAGCGACACCGACCGAGTTCCATTGTCACCCGGCGAATACCATCAACGCGCTGGAACGTGCGAAAGGTATGCTGGCGAATCTGGAAACCTACGACAAGTTAAGCGTCGAACAGCGTGGTCAGTTGCGCCGTATTATGCTGTGCATCTCTGATACCACCGATAAAGTGGTTAAGCTGCCTGGCGTAAGCGCTGACGATCAGCGTCTGCTGAAGAAACTGAAATCTGACATGCTGAGCACCATTGAGTACGCGCCTATCTGGATCATTATGGCCGTCGCACTGGCGCTGGGTATTGGTACGATGATTGGCTGGCGTCGCGTGGCAACCACTATCGGTGAGAAAATCGGTAAGAAAGGCATGACCTATGCCCAGGGGATGTCGGCGCAGATGACCGCCGCAGTCTCTATCGGTCTTGCCAGCTACACCGGTATGCCCGTTTCCACCACACACGTTCTCTCCTCTTCCGTTGCGGGAACGATGGTTGTTGATGGCGGCGGTTTGCAGCGTAAAACGGTGACCAGCATTCTGATGGCCTGGGTCTTCACCCTGCCAGCAGCAATTCTTCTTTCCGGCGGGCTGTACTGGCTCTCCCTGAAGCTTATCTAAGCGAATGCGCGGTAAAAAAGCGGGTCAGGAAACTGGCCCGCTTTTTTTGTATCTGTCGTTGGAATCAGTGCCAGATAATCAGCGCAACCATGCTGATTAGCACCAGGCCGCATAGCGCGCTGGTGAGAATGAACTGACCGCGAACCCGCTCACAGCGGCGAATAAATTCATCATCATGATGATCGCGGTAACGCTGAGCGTAGATATACCACACCAGACGCATCTGCTTGTTCGGTTGCCCATGCGAGGTAAAAAAGCCCCCTCCATCTACATACTGGTAAAGCAATGGATCGCAACCACGAAGTACTACTAGCAGTGCGCGTAGCGAAGAAAAATAGCGCGCCATATTAACAATGCAAACGACACATAAAGCCCAGAACAATGCAATGGTGCTTATCATACCCCCTCCCCGGCGACCCGCCCACGGAACTCCTTTCCGGGACTACCGCTCCCCGATACCCTGCCAAACCATTCAGTGAAGAGTACTGAAGAAACCGTTCGTATTAGTATCACGCATTCGAACGCCCCTCTAGATAGTGTAGGAGATTAGTTAATTTTTTTGCCAGAAGGTTAATCGCTATCAATGCAATTAACTAAAAAATTTGTTTAACTGCTTGGCAAGCAAGGCGGATTGACGGATTATTCTGGTCGCTATAATGTAAGGATAGTCCTTATATGGTACGTTTTTACGACTGGGCTAGCCCCGCGCACAAGGTTCGCAGGACGCGGATGACGCGGCGGCAGAGAAACGCCAGCAGGCTAGTCATCGACAACTTATGGAAGGAGTAACACTATGGCTTATAAACACATTCTTATCGCGGTTGATCTTTCTCCGGAAAGCAAAGTTCTGGTTGAAAAAGCGGTCTCTATGGCGCGGCCTTACAATGCTAAAGTTTCCCTTATCCACGTTGACGTAAACTATTCCGACCTGTACACCGGCCTTATCGACGTGAATCTGGGCGACATGCAGAAACGCATTTCTGAAGAAACCCACCACGCGTTAACCGAGCTGTCCACCAACGCAGGCTACCCTATCACCGAAACCCTGAGCGGTAGCGGCGACCTGGGTCAGGTTCTGGTTGATGCCATCAAAAAATACGACATGGACCTGGTCGTTTGTGGTCACCACCAGGATTTCTGGAGCAAACTGATGTCCTCCGCGCGCCAACTGATCAACACCGTCCACGTCGACATGTTGATTGTTCCGCTGCGTGACGACGAAGAAGCATAAAATGCT
>NZ_SZWS01000053.1:168698-183778 GCF_005281245.1 Citrobacter sp. wls826 | reverse complement strand
CCCGCCTGTGCGGGCGTTTTTGTTTTTATCATTCGGACACAATTAGTACATCAATCCAACAAACAAATCATAATTAGTGTGATCAACTAATTGGATCGAAAACCATCTCTATAATACTCTACTCTCGCGGCTAATAGCCGCAGCCTATAACAAAACAAGACTTTTTCGGCGCGTTTAAGCATACGCGTTCATACTTTTCGGGATGGCTTTGAAAGGCGATGGAATATGAATAAAACTGCACCTACGGGCTTGCTGCAGCAACCTCGTCCGTTCTTCATGATCTTCTTTGTAGAATTATGGGAACGATTTGGCTATTACGGCGTTCAGGGCATCCTGACGGTATTCTTTGTTAAGCAGCTAGGATTTTCACAGGAACAGGCATTTGTCACCTTTGGTGCCTTTGCTGCGCTGGTCTACGGCCTGATCTCGATCGGCGGCTACGTCGGCGACCACCTGTTAGGCACTAAGCGCACGCTGGTTCTCGGTGCCATTGTGCTGGCAATCGGCTACTTCATGACCGGGATGTCGCTGCTCAAGCCCGATCTGATCTTTATTGCTTTGGGTACCATTGCCGTCGGTAACGGGCTGTTTAAAGCCAACCCGGCAAGCCTGTTGTCAAAATGCTATCCACCAAAAGACGCCCGTCTGGACGGTGCTTTCACCCTGTTTTATATGTCGATTAACATCGGTTCGTTGCTGTCGCTGTCGCTGGCGCCGGTGATTGCCGATAAGTTTGGCTACGCGGTGACCTACAACCTGTGCGGGGCCGGGCTTATTGTCGCGCTGCTGGTCTACTTTGCCTGCCGTGGGATGGTAAAAAATATCGGTTCTGAGCCAGACCATAAGCCACTGAATTTCCGTAATCTGCTGTACGTGCTGGCCGGTACGGTAGTGATGGTATTTATCTGCGCCTGGCTGATGCACAACGTGCAGATTGCCAACCTGGTGCTGATCGTCCTGTCGATTGCCGTGACTATCATCTTCTTCCGTCAGGCATTCAAACTGGATAAAACCGGGCGCAACAAGATGTTCGTGGCCTTCATCCTGATGCTGGAAGCGGTTGTGTTCTACGTGCTGTACGCGCAGATGCCGACATCGCTGAACTTCTTTGCTATCAATAACGTGCACCATGAAATTCTCGGTTTCGCCATTAACCCAGTGAGCTTCCAGGCGCTGAACCCGTTCTGGGTGGTGCTGGCAAGTCCGGTACTGGCCGCGATCTATACCCGTCTGGGAAACAAAGGCAAAGACCTGACTATGCCGATGAAATTTACGCTCGGTATGTTCCTGTGCTCGTTGGGCTTCCTGACGGCAGCCGCTGCCGGGATGTGGTTTGCGGATGCGCAGGGACTGACGTCGCCGTGGTTTATCGTGCTGGTATATCTGTTCCAGAGCCTGGGTGAACTGCTGATTAGTGCCCTGGGACTGGCGATGGTCGCCGCTCTCGTGCCGCAGCACCTGATGGGCTTTATTCTCGGGATGTGGTTCCTGACGCAAGCCGCCGCCTTCCTGATGGGCGGGTATGTCGCCACGTTTACTGCCGTACCGGAGAACATCACCGACCCGCTGCAAACGCTGCCTATCTACACCAACGTCTTCAGCAAGATAGGCCTGGTCACCCTGGCTGTCACGGTGGTGATGGCGATTATGGTGCCCTGGCTGAACCGAATGATTAATACGCCAGATAGCAGCAAATAAGCTTTTTTTAACATTAACCGCGAGTCACATCGCGGTTTTTTTTGCCTTTTAAGTCCTGCATTGTAAGAGCGTAGTTTATACAAACAGGTCATCATGAATGGACATGACCATGAACGATATTGCGTTGATTAAGACTTCGGTCTTATCACGCCAGCGGAAAGCGCTTCTCACCGAGGATAAGCACCGGGCATTTTCAATCGCTACCCTTTGCGCGCGTTAATCCACTCCTGAACTTCGACCACAAAAGTGTCCGGCGCTTTGCGGTACATTTTGCGCGCCAAATCCAGAATCGTATGCTGACCGAGCGCTTCTTCCATTCGCTGCTGAGCCATATCCATTACCGAGCGCACACCACAAATGCCTTCACAGGCCCACTCCGGCGGATGCTCCTCAAACACCGCCAGCCGCTGGCGAATCTCACGACACTCAAAGATGCGCTTATCGCCATCAATGGCATTCACCACGTCCAGCACCGTAATGTGTTCAGCAGGTTTAGCCAACTGGAAACCGCCGCCCTTTCCCTCAATGCTGCGCACCAGGCCCGCTTTCGACAAACGGGTGAAAATTTTCGCCAGGTAGTCGTACGGCACGCTTTGCAGCTCGGCAATTTCCCGCACGCTCATATCCCGCGCGTCGCCCTTGCTGTCGACCATACACATCAGGCTATGAATGCCGTACTCAACCCCAGAACTGTAAAATGCCATTCTCTTATCTCAGCCAAAATGAATCTGAGTTAATTGTAGCTTTTTCGTCTCATTCATTCCAGACAGCAGCACAACCCATATTTATATAAAAACTTTAATCATATATTTATCAAATAGATAATCAAACACCCTACGACATCAGGACAAAAAGGATCCTGATCGCATTGCAATTCTTAACTACGACAAATAAAATCCGAGTAAATTATTCGTAGTCACCAGAGAGAACCCCCCAATGCGTAAACGAATTCTGATCGTGGGCGCCGGCTTTGCCGGTATGTGGGCAGCATTAAGCGCCGCACGACTGGCGGATAAACATCAGCAGGCCATTGATATTACAGTAATTTCACCACAGCCAGAGCTGCGTGTCCGCCCACGCTTTTATGAACGCGCCGTACAAACCCTGGTCGCCCCGCTGCAACCCTTGTTTGACGTTACCGGCGTCAACTTCCTGCAAGGTCACGTCGAGCAGATCATCCCGGACTCTAAAGAGGTGAGCTGGAAAGATGCCAACGGTGAAATTCATCTGCGCCGCTACGACCGCCTGGTACTCGCCAGCGGGAGTCACGTTAACCGCGACGCCGTTGTCGGTGCAGCCGAGCATGCGTTTGACCTCGACCAGCTCGAGAGCGCCACCGCACTGGAGCAGCACATTACAGACCTGGCATTACAGCCGGAAAGTGAGACTCGCAATACGGTGGTGGTCTGTGGCGGCGGCTTTACCGGGATTGAGATGGCGCTGGAATTGCCTGGTCGTCTGCGTGAGATTCTGGGTGCCGATGCTAAGACCAGAGTGGTCGTAGTTGAACGCGGTGCTCAGCCTGCCGGGCGCTGGAGCCAGGAATTACGCGACGTAATAATCGAAGCCTCCACTGAACTGGGCATCGAATGGTTGGTAAATGCAGAAGTAGAAAGCGTGGACGCCGGCGGCGTAACGCTGAAAGATGGGCAGGTTATTGCCTCTCAAACAGTTATCTGGACCGTCGGCGTGCAGGCCAATAACCTGACAGCACAGATTAACGCCCCGCGCGATCGACAGGGCCGCCTGCATGTGAATGCCAATCTGCAGGTCGTGGGTCATGATGATATCTACGCCACTGGCGATGTGGCCTACGCCGCCACCGATGACAAAGGCAACCATGCGTTAATGACCTGCCAGCACGCTATTTTGTTGGGTAAATTCGCCGGTAATAACGCTGCTGCAAGCCTGCTGGGAGTAGAACCTTCACCGTACCGTCAGGAGATGTACGTCACCTGTCTGGATCTCGGCGCGTGGGGTGCGGTGTATACCGAAGGATGGGATCAGCAGGTCAAACTCACTCGCGCAGAAGCGAAGAAACTGAAAGTATCGATTGTCAGTGAACTGATTTACCCGCCGAAAGCGGAAAGAGCCGTCGCATTTGAGATGGCTGACCCATACGCACCGTTTGTCTAACCTCCAGTAAACATAGTCTTCCTGACGGACAATCACTCTGTCAGGAAGTCGCCAGTGCCATACAACCTCCCCAGCAATGCCCCATCAATTATATACATGCTTCTTTATCAATTATTCCCCTCAATTTTAATCACGCATAAAGACGCATTAAAAAAGCAAACACGCAAATAAACGCATCAATGAATCGATTAACAATCGTACACACCAGAAATGCGATCCTTTACGCAAAACACAAGAATATAAGCAACCAACTGAATTAAAAGAATTTAAAATGTATCCTGTGATTAGCATCGCAAAAATCAACGATCTTCGTAGGCAATGCGTTTTTCTGCGCATAGATTATAAACACGCAAAAAACCGCATCAACATGTAAACAATATGCTGCGGGCATCGAATGTCAAATACCCAGGCAGCTGCTGTCAGTCAATCGTGAAAAGTGGGAGAACGTAAATGGATCAAGCAACAAAGTGGTTGGATCTTTCCGGTAAAGTCGTGGTCGTGACGGGTGGCAGTATGGGCCTGGGTGAAAAAATGGTTGAGAATCTCTACGCCAACGGTGCAACCGTGGTTTATGCCGATTTATCACCCAATAAAAACTTCAGCCAGTTCGACGACATCATCTTCATCAAATGCGATGTGACCAAAAAAACAGAAGTTGAGCAGCTCACGGCCTCAGTGGTAAAGAGGTTTGGTCATATAGACGGTTTAGTCAACAATGCGGGTGTCAGCCGTCCACGCCTGTTAGTCGATGTATTTAAAGAAAAACCAGAATATGAACTGAGCGAAGATGATTTCGACTTTATGGTCAACGTTAACCAGAAAGCTGTTTTTCTGGTATCGCAGTCCATTGGGCGCCAGATGGTCGAACAAGAATCCGGCGTCATTATCAATATGACTTCCGAAGCTGGTGTTCAGGGTTCACGCGGGCAGAGCTGCTATTCCGCAACGAAAGCCGCCGTTAACGCCTTCACATTTTCATGGGCGAAAGAGTTGGGCCCCCACAATGTGCGCGTTGTTAGCGTTGAGCCAGCCATCAATGTACCAACGCCAATGAACAGCGAAGCCAATTTCCGGGCGCTGGCTTACACACGAGGAACCGATCCAAATCATGTTCATAAAGACTATAAAGGCATTATTCCTCTTGGTCGTCCGGGGAAACTTGAAGAGATTGCCGACCTGATCTCTTTCCTGGTTTCCGATCATTCTTCTTATATCACCGGGTCCGTAATCAATATTACCGGCGGTAAATCGCATCATTAATCACTCATCAATATAAGAATGGAGCCGACCATGGGGAACAGTCGAATTGCCAATAGCCCTGCGTTAGCAAAAATTAGAAAGTTTGGTGGAGTTATGAGCGGCATGGTTATGCCGAATCTGGGAGCGTTTGTGGGATGGGGTTTAATGGCCGCCATCTTTATCCCTAATGGCTGGTTCCCTAATGAAAAATTAGGTGAAATGGTTGGCCCAATCCTAAATTACCTTTTTCCATTACTGATTGGCTATACCGCAGGATATAACATCCACGGTCAACGTGGAGGGGTCATTGCTGCATTCGCGACAATGGGCGTTATCGTCGGGTCAGAAATCACGATGATCAGTGGGGCGATGGTCATGGGGCCACTCTCTTCCTGGCTGTTGAAGAAATTTGACCAAAAAGTGCAGGACAAAATTAAGCCGGGATTTGAAATGTTCGTCAATAATTTCAGTCTCGGAATTATTGGCCTGATATGCGCTATTTTCGCCTATATGACCGTTGGGCCGGTTATCCGCCTGCTGATTGTCATTATCACGTCAGGGGTAAACTGGTGTACCAGCAATAATTTACTCCCTTTACTGTCAGTGTTTATGGCGCCCGCTCAGGTTCTGTTCCTGAATAATGTGGTTAACCACGGCATTCTCGCACCAATTGGTTTCGCCCAGGTTCCCGAACTGGGTAAATCAATCATGTTCCTGGTAGATACCAATAATGGCCCACTGCTCGGAACATTAATGGCGATAGCCCTGTTTGGACGTGGACGCGCGAAGAAAACAGCACCGATGGCGATGTTTATTGCAGGTATAGCGGGGATCGGTGAAGTCTATTTTCCGTTTGTGCTGGCAAATCCATTACTGGTATTCGCCACAATGGGAGGACTTGCCGTCTCCTTATTCTTACAAGTCATCATGGAAGGCGGGTTGATCGGCGTTGCATCTCCAGGCAGTTTAATCGCTATCGCCATGATGACGCCGAAAAGCGCCATCGTTGCCAATCTGGTGTCCATCAGCGCAGGATTTATCGTGTCATGCGCGCTGGGCTGGTTAATACTTAAAATCAGCCCCGGTTCAGAAGATGATGATGAAAGCCCAGTGACTGTCGGCGGGCGTCAGGTTAAATCTGTGGCTGATTTTGTCCCAGGCTTATCCAATACCAGCGTAAAAAAGGTGCAACGTATATTGGTCGCATGTGATTCCGGGATGGGTTCTAGCGCAATGGGCGCTTCTGTTCTACGTAAACGACTACAAGAAGAAGGGCTCGGCTATATTAAGGTTATTAACGATTCAGCAAACCGAGTGGGTAGAGACTACGATATGGTAATTACTTTATCTGGGCTCCTTGAGCGCGCAAAATTAAGCTGTGAAAACACCGATACTGTGTTTATGACCGTTAATAACTTTATTAAGTTGAGTGATTATGACGAAACAGTTGCGTTTATAAAATCGCATAATCATGAAAACCATGAAGAGGTGCCAGCATGAGTGACATCTTTATCCCCGAGAACATTATTCTTAATGCACATGCCAACGATAAATTTGAAGCTATAACCCTTACTGGAAATATTCTGAAAATGAATGGCTATGTGACAGATAAATACGTTCAGAGAATGAAACTCAGAGAGGAGATTGTTTCAACTTATTTAGGCAATGGTTTAGCAATACCACATGGTACGGATGGTTCAGATTGCGAAATCATTAAGTCAGGCATTTCTTTAGTACAGTTTCCTGACGGTATAGACTTTGGTGATGGAAATACTGCCTATATAACCATAGGTATCGCGGGTAAAGAAGGCGAACATATGGACTTGTTAAATAAAATCGCCTTAATTTGCATTGAAGAAAAGAATGTTCAGGCATTACGAACCGCTAACTCTATAGAATATATTTTACAAGTGCTAAACATCTAAGATATACTCATTATTCTCTGAATAAAATGAGTCATTACGATGAAAGCGGCAAGACAAGATATTATTCTTCAAATACTTGAGAAAGAGAAAAAGATTGTTGTCAGTAAATTAAGTGAGCGTCTTAAGGTTTCTGAGGACACCATAAGACGCGACTTAAATGAGCTTGCGAATCAAGGAGTAATTCATCGTGTTCATAGTGGCGCAATACGCGTCGGGCCTGCCATCACTGAGTTTAATGTCCGGCAGGATCTGAACACCAATGAGAAAGTAAAGCTGGCAAAGAAAGCCGTACATTTAATTAAAGAAAATAGCGTCATTTTAATTGACGGAGGAACAACTAACTACGAACTCATAAAGCTAATACCCAAAGATTTAAAATGCACTGTTGTTTCTAATAACATCCCTATTCTGCATTTATTAAGTGATTACAAGAATGTAGAGGTTATAGGATTAGGGGGCAGGCTTTATAAAAACTCTTTGGTTTTAATTGGTGCTGAAACTATTCGCGAATTAAATGCTATTCGCCCGGATATATACTTTATGGGTGTTGCGCATGTTGACAGTGAAGTCGGTGTAACTATTCCCGATCTGGATGAGTGTTATACCAAACAAAAAATGGCTGAAGTCTCTAATGAAGTTGCCATTCTTGTAACCGAAGAAAAACGTGAGACCAGATCTAATTTCGTGGTGTCCTCACTCAAGGATATAAATCATATATTCACGAGCAAGGATATCTAATAATATGAGGAGTTATAATGAAACGCGTATTAATTATAGGCGCTGGCCGCCTTGGTAAAGGTTTTGTGGGCGAAACATTTGACAATGCTGGCTGGGATATAACATTTCTGGATAAAGACCAAAGAGTTATTGATGAACTGAACCGTGAAAACAAATATACCGTTCAGGTTTTTCGTACTGATGACATCATTTTACACGAGATCACCAACTTTAATGCTTTTTTGACCGATGACAACTATTCTGTCATGAATGACTTTCTTGAGTCGTCTGTCATTATGTGTCCACTTTATCCAGAGGATTTTGCAGAATCCGCTCAGTATCTTGGCAAATGTTTTGAGCATCAATATCATATTGACCCAAACAAAAAAATGTCATTAATTTGCCTGACAAATAAAAATCATATTATTAAAGATATTGAAGGCTGGTACCGTGACGCAATCCCATCTGCTGAAGCGCGTCAATGGTTCGACACCCACGTAGCGATCCGCGACTCAATTGTCAGACGCTCCACCGATGCCAAAACGCACTACGCAACCCAGATAGACAGCACCGCCGTTGCCTCATTGATCATTCAAACTCCTCTTTATAACGACATCAGTGGTGTGGAATGGCTAGAGCCACGCGAACATCTGGAAATGCTTAAAGACATCAAAGTATTTTCCATCAATGGCCCTCACGCTACTACCGCCTGGTATGGACATCTGAAAGGTTACAAAACCATTCCTGATGCCTCAGCCGATCCTCAGGTTTCAGATTTGGCCAATGCGGTACACGATGTCACAATTACTGCGGTAATGACCGAATACCCACAAATCACGCGTGAAGCATTAAATGATCTGGAGTACTTACCTAAAGCTAAAAACGAACTCCCGGATTCGATTCATCGTGTCGCCTATGATCCTATTCGGAAATTGGCTTATCAGGATCGCTTAATGGGTGTCGTGCAACTTTGTCTTAAACACGACCTCGATTACACCCCCCTCACAAAAGCGATCGCTTG
The DNA here is from genome assembly GCF_005281245.1 of Citrobacter sp. wls826. NCBI lineage: Bacteria > Pseudomonadati > Pseudomonadota > Gammaproteobacteria > Enterobacterales > Enterobacteriaceae > Citrobacter > Citrobacter sp. wls826. The sequence goes on along the minus strand of NZ_SZWS01000053.1, from coordinate 175,042 downwards.
CGGCCTTGCTTATTATGCCGAAGACGATCAAGCCTCTGTCAAACTGCAACAGAAAATGCAACGAATGGGATTGCTGACTACCGCTGCCGAAATCATTGGCTTACCTAAAAATCACCCTGTGACGCTTAATGTTGCACAGCAATATTTAGCGCTGGATGCTGAAAATTTAATTCCAACGACACAGTGTTAATTATGATGCCTGATGCCAATTGCAATGCTCGTTTCATCATAAAAAATGAGCATGGTCTACATGCTCGTCCAGGAGCAAACTTGGTTGCGACATTAAAACCCTTTAAATGTGAAGTTAAGATCGCAAATCTTGCAAGAAGTGATAAATACGTAAATGCAAAGAGTCTAATGGCTCTCATGTCCCTGGGTATAAAAAAAGGCCATGAAGTCAATATCGTATTCCTGGGTGAAGATGCCCAAATTGCATTACAAAAACTTAGCGCCGAAATCGAAAATGGTTTAGGTGAATAAGCTAATATCATTGGCGCTTATTTTTAAATAAGCGCCAACATCCGAAGATTTGGGAGCATTATGATGACCACCACCCATGATCGAGTTAAGTGGAAAGGCTATTCAGGAGTCCCCGCGTAAATATCAAACCGATGCCCTTTCGTAACTACCGCGTTCGGCGTGGCGACATTCGCCAGCGGCGGTGCGTAATCCGGGCGCTTCACTACCACACGTTTAGTGGCTAGCTGACGCGCAGGCTCCAGCAGCCCATCCGCATCCAGGTCCGGCCCCACCAACGACTGAAACACCCGCATCTCTTTTTTCACCAGCGCGCTTTTCTGCTTATGCGGGAACATCGGGTCGAGGTACACCACCTGCGGACGCGGCGTGATATCGGTTAACGCCGTCAGGCTTGAAGCGTGGATCAGTTGCAAACGTTCCTGCAGCCACGGACCGATTTCCGGGTCAGCATACCCTCGCGCCAGGCCATCATCCAACAGCGCCGCCACGACCGGGTTACGTTCCAGCATTCGCACGCGGCAGCCTACTGAGGCCAGCACAAACGCATCGCGCCCCAGCCCTGCAGTCGCATCAACCACATCCGGCAGGTAATCGCCTTTGATGCCAACCGCCTTCGCCACTGCTTCGCCGCGACCACCGCCAAATTTGCGCCGATGGGCCATCGCACCGCCAACGAAATCCACGAAGATACCGCCGAGTTTGGGCTCATCACGTTTGCGCAGTTCCAGATGTTCCGGTGTCATCACCAGCGCCATCAGGTTATCTTCATCGTGCGTAAGATTCCAGCGGGCGGCAAGAACAGATAAGGCGCCGTCTCCGGCGCCTGTTTCATCTACTAAGCAGATTTTCACGTGAATAATCAGCCTTTAATCCCGTAATGCTCCAGCATTGCATCCAGTTGCGGCTCACGGCCACGGAAGCGCTTGAACAGTTCCATCGGCTCTTCAGAACCACCACGGGTGAGAATGTTATCGAGGAACGATTGTCCGGTTTGACGGTTGAAAATCCCTTCATCTTCAAAGCGAGAGAATGCATCCGCCGCCAGCACGTCGGCCCACAGGTAGCTGTAGTAACCCGCCGCATAGCCACCAGCAAAAATGTGGCTGAAGGCATGCGGGAAGCGGCCCCACGTTGGGCCCGGCACCACGGCGACCTGCTTTTTAATTTCCGCCAGCGTTTCGAGGATTTTCGCCCCTTGCTGTGGGTTAAACTCCGCATGCAGACGGAAATCAAACAGGCCAAACTCCAGTTGACGCAGAATAAACAGCGCCGCCTGGTAATTTTTCGCCGCCAGCATTTTATCCAGCAACTCCTTGGGCAGCGGCTCACCGGTCTCAAAGTGACCAGAGATAAATGCCAGCGCTTCGGGCTCCCAGCACCAGTTTTCCATAAACTGGCTCGGCAGTTCGACCGCATCCCACGGCACGCCGTTGATACCTGAAACACCGGCGGTTTCGATACGGGTCAGCATATGGTGCAGACCGTGGCCGAACTCGTGGAACAGGGTGATCACTTCATCGTGGGTAAACAGCGCGGGTTTGCCGTTCACCGGGCGGTTAAAGTTACAGGTCAGGTAGGCAACAGGCTTTTGCAGCGTACCGTCGGCTTTACGCATCTGGCCGACGCAGTCGTCCATCCACGCCCCGCCACGTTTATGTTCACGGGCATACAGGTCAAGATAGAAACTGCCGCGCAGTTCGTTGTTTTCGTCATACAGTTCGAAGAAACGTACTTCCGGGTGCCAGACGTCAACATCAGTGCGCTCTTTAGCGGTAATGCCGTAAATACGTTTAACCACTTCAAACAGGCCGTTAACGGCTTTGTTTTCCGGGAAGTATGGACGCAGCTGCTCGTCGCTGATGCTATAGAGGTGCTGTTTTTGTTTCTCGCTGTAGTAAGCGATATCCCACGGCTGCAGCTCATCGACACCAAATTCCGCTTTCGCGAAGGCGCGCAGTTGAGCCAGCTCTTTCTCGCCCTGAGGACGGGCACGTTTCGCCAGGTCGGTAAGGAAGTCGAGTACCTGCTGCGGGTTTTCCGCCATTTTGGTGGACAGAGATTTAAAAGCGTAGCTTTCAAAGCCCAGCAGCTGTGCCAGCTCGTGGCGCAGCGCGAGGATCTCTTCCATTATCGGGCTGTTGTCCCATTTACCAGCGTTTGGCCCCTGGTCAGACGCGCGAGTGGAGTAAGCGCGATACATCTCCTCACGCAGCCCCTGGTTATCACAGTAGGTCATCACCGGCAGGTAGCTTGGGATATCCAGCGTTAACAGGTAGCCTTCCTGCTGTTTAGCATCAGCCTGGGCTTTTGCAGCCGCCAGCGCGCTTTCCGGCATGCCGGAGAGTTCCGCTTCATCAGTCACCAGCTTAGTCCAGCCCATCGTGGCATCGAGGACGTTATTGCTGTAGAGATTGCCCAGCTCAGACAGGCGGGTGGCAATCTCACCATAGCGCAGCTGTTTTTCCTTCGGCAGACCAATACCAGAAAGCTCAAAATCGCGCAGCGCGTTATCGACCGCTTTTTTCTGTGCGGTGTTCAGGGTAGCGTAATGATCGCCGTCACGCAGGTCGCGGTACGCTTTGTACAGACCTTCATGTTGCCCAACCCAGGTGCTGTATTCAGACAGCAGCGGCAGCGTTTGTTCGTAGGCTTCGCGCAATTCCGGGCTGTTTTTCACCGAGTTCAGGTGGCTAACCGGAGAGAAAATACGCCCCAGCACATCGTCAACTTCCGCCAACGGCTGGCAAAGATTTTCCCAGGTGTACGGCGCGCCCTGCGCAACCACTCGCTCAACGTTTTCGCGGCAATCGTTCAGCGCCTTAGTCACGGCAGGCACGACGTGCTCAGGCTGAATTTTAGAAAATGGCGGCAGTTCGAAGGGGGTCAGCAATGGATTGGTCATTAGCGCGGTCCTGTTGAAAAGAGTGAATGAAGCGCGTATCCGGCGCTGTGCATATTAATTTGTACAATGGGGTTAAGTGTAGAGGATTTCAATGCCAGGCGTTGCGCTTTCGCGGCAGTGACGACTTTTCTGTATACTGTGGCGATACGCTTTATTTTCGCCCGATATTGCGCTGTTTTCGGGCCTACGTTTATAACCTGGAACACGTTTACCCATGCTGAGTTATCGCCACAGTTATCACGCTGGCAACCACGCCGACGTCCTTAAACACACCGTCCAGAGCCTGATCATCGAATCGCTTAAAGAGAAAGAAAAACCGTTTCTCTATCTGGATACCCATGCTGGCGCAGGCCGTTATCAGCTGAGCAGTGAGCATGCCGAACGTACCGGTGAATATCTGGAAGGGATCGCCCGTATCTGGCAGCAGGACGATTTGCCTGCCGAACTGGAACCCTACATTGGCGTGGTGAAGCACTTCAACCGTAGCGGCCAGTTGCGCTATTACCCCGGCTCTCCGTTAATTGCTCGCCAGCTGCTGCGAGAACAGGACAGCCTGCAATTAACGGAACTGCACCCGAGCGACTTTCCTTTGCTGCGCGGCGAATTCCAGAAAGATGAGCGCGCACGCGTGGCCAAAGCCGATGGTTATCAGCAGCTAAAAGCAAAATTACCGCCGGTTTCCCGTCGCGGGCTGATCCTTATCGATCCCCCCTACGAAATCAAAAGCGACTACCAGGCGGTGGTGACCGGTATTAACGAAGGCTATAAGCGTTTCGCAACCGGCACCTATGCGCTGTGGTATCCGGTAGTTCTGCGCCAGCAAATCAAACGCATGATCCACGACCTGGAAGACACCGGTATCCGCAAAATTCTGCAAATTGAGCTGGCGGTGCGTCCGGACAGCGATCAGCGCGGCATGACGGCGTCCGGTATGATTGTAATAAACCCGCCGTGGAAGCTGGAGCAGCAGATGAACAGTGTCCTGCCGTGGTTGCACAGCAAACTGGTTCCGGCAGGAACCGGTCATACGTCGGTAAGCTGGATCGTGCCGGAGTAATCGCAGTCATCGGTGGAACCTTTTAATTTCAGGTATACAATCGCGAATATTTTGGCGGATGGCGTAACGCTTCTCCGCCCTACAATGAACATGAAGGAGCGGTCATGACCAAGCACTATGATTACATCGCTATTGGCGGCGGCAGCGGCGGTATTGCCTCCATTAACCGTGCAGCAATGTACGGCCAGAAATGCGCGCTGATTGAAGCCAAAGAGCTAGGCGGCACCTGCGTTAACGTTGGCTGCGTACCGAAAAAAGTGATGTGGCATGCCGCACAGGTCCGCGAAGCAATCCACATGTACGGGCCGGATTACGGTTTCGACACCACCATCAATAAGTTCGATTGGGATAAACTGATCGCCACGCGTACCGCTTATATTGATCGCATTCATACCTCGTACGACAACGTGCTGGGCAAAAATAATGTCGATGTGATTAAAGGCTTTGCCCGCTTTGTGGATGCCAAAACCATTGAAGTGAACGGTGAAACCATTACTGCCGATCATATTTTGATTGCTACCGGTGGTCGCCCGAGCCATCCAAGCATTCCGGGTGTGGAATACGGTATCGACTCCGACGGTTTCTTTGAGCTGCCCGCGCTGCCAAAACGCGTGGCCGTTGTTGGTGCAGGCTACATCGCCGTTGAACTGGCGGGCGTAATTAACGGTCTGGGTGCACAAACGCATCTGTTCGTGCGTAAACACGCGCCGCTGCGCAGCTTCGACCCAATGATCGTCGACACGCTGGTTGAGGTGATGAACGCCGAAGGCCCGACTCTGCATACTCACGCGATACCAAAAGCGGTCGTTAAAAACGCTGATGGCAGCCTGACCCTGCAACTGGAAGATGGTCGTAGCGAAACGGTAGATTGCCTGATTTGGGCGATCGGTCGTGAACCTGCCACCGACAACTTCAACCTGGCGGTTACTGGCGTGAAAACCAACGAAAAAGGCTACATCGTCGTTGATAAATTCCAGAACACCAGCGTGCCGGGTATTTATGCCGTCGGCGATAACACCGGGGCCGTTGAGCTGACGCCGGTTGCCGTTGCCGCGGGCCGTCGTCTGTCCGAGCGTCTGTTTAACAATAAGCCGGACGAACATCTGGACTACAGCAACATCCCGACCGTGGTCTTCAGCCATCCGCCTATTGGTACCGTGGGCCTGACCGAGCAGCAGGCTCGCGAACAGCACGGCGATGATCAGGTGAAAGTGTATAAATCATCGTTTACCGCGATGTATACCGCTGTCACCACCCACCGTCAGCCGTGCCGCATGAAGCTGGTTTGCGTCGGCCCGGAAGAGAAGATTGTCGGTATTCACGGCATTGGTTTTGGGATGGATGAAATGCTGCAAGGCTTCGCGGTCGCTCTGAAAATGGGCGCAACCAAGAAAGACTTTGATAACACCGTTGCCATTCACCCAACGGCATCTGAAGAGTTCGTGACCATGCGTTAATCGCGCTTCATGAATGTTAAAGGGCAAAGAGGGGTTAGCTCTTTGCCCTTAGTTACGTTTCCGCTATCAGTTCAGCAGTTGCAGCAGATAGCGGATCAGCTCCAGCAACGCGATTAACGCTCCCAGAACGATGATTGCTTTATCAATCACCCGTCTTCTCCATCAGATGGAGTGAGAATGCATCCGCTTACTCATCCATTGCCTGTCACGGCGCATGTCCCAGTGTTAGATGATGGAACTCTCACTCCGGCCAGAGCATCGGCCAACGGCACCACCCGTACAGCCGATCAGGACTTAGAAAGCGTTTAGCGCGCGTCCGGAATGAAAATGCTTCAGAGCTAACTGGATAAGTATACAGTTATTTTAATCAAAACAACCAGCGTATTCTTGCAATACTACCGGTAAGGTAATACGATTGAAGCGTTAGATGATGGAACTCTCACTTCGG
>NZ_SZWS01000053.1:165251-168654 GCF_005281245.1 Citrobacter sp. wls826 | reverse complement strand
CCAACTCGGGCTGAAGCGTAAAAAAACCGACGTGAAGTCGGTTTTTTTACGTCCGAATCTGGACCACAGAGAAATTATTTACCCTGCATATACGGTGTATATACCCCATTAAGGCTTTCGAGGAATGCCACGATATCGTCGATATCTTCCTGCGGCAGTTCTTTACCCACCTGATAACGCAGCATCAGTTTTACCGCGCCGTCGAGCGTAGGCACATCACCGCGATGGAAATAAGGCGCAGTCAGCGCAACGTTACGCAATCCAGGGACTTTCTGACGCAGCTTGTCACGTAATTCATTGGTGACGTTCATGCGGCCAATATCTGCAGCAGTGACCTCGCCGAAATTAAAGTCCTTTTTCAGACCCAATGGCTCAAATGAACGTCCGCCTAAAATAATACCGCCATGACAGGTCGCGCACTTATTATCTTTAAACAACTGATAGCCATGTTTTTGCTGAGCGGTTAAGGCCGCTTCATCACCACGCAGCCATTTATCAAACGGCGAATTTGGCGTAATCAGCGTTTTCTCAAACTCAGCAATCGCATCGGTAATATTATCCCCACTGAATCCCTGCGGATAAACTGCAATGAACTCTTGCTTAAGTTGCGGATCCTTGTCCAGTTTCTGGATAATTTCATCCCAGGATTTAGACGCCATTTCGATAGGGTTCAACGGTGGACCACCGGCCTGCGCCTGCAATGTTGGCGCACGGCCATCCCAGAATTGCTCAACGTTAAAGACCGAGTTAAATACCGTTGGCGCATTGATAGGGCCAACCGCGCCGCCTACACCGATTGACGTTTTCCGGCCATCCACGCCGCCCGCATTCAGGGCGTGACAGTGCGCACAAGAAATCGTGCTGTCGCCGGAAATACGCGGGTCATGGTAAAGCGTAAAACCAAGCGCTACTTTGCGGGCATCGGTCGGAATGCTTTCCGGTATCGGCTGTACAGGTTCATTACGATGCTGCGTGGCAGTATCGTTACTGGCGTAGTACTGCTCACGCTGTTTCGCAATCCAGCCCAGGATCTCTGCTCGCTCCGTATCGCTTACTTTGCCAGCCCAGTGCAATGCGGTATAACGCGTCGGCGGCATGGTGTCGTACTGCATCACCCACTCAATTTTATTCAGATCGCTTTGCGAAACGGGTTTATCCGCGACCAGCGCCGCACGAACGGCCTCCAGATTGAATGATTTGTATCCCAGTTGAATATCGTAATTCATCAACTGCTTAGCGACGGGAAAAGAAGAATAGAAAGGTAATTCAGCCGAAGGAGTGTGACAATAATCGCATCCTTTTTCACGTAAGAACCCTAGTACTTTATTATTTTCTTCCAGCGTAGAGGCCTGAACATCAGCCTGTTTACTCCGTTGATTATCGTGATACCACACATAACCGGATAATCCAAAATAACAAATCGCGACGCCAGCTATGGCAATCACGGTAAGACGGGTAATGATTTTCATTATTTTACCCTCACCGTTGTGAGTTATTGTGACCCAGAAAATTAGAATAATTAATAGACAGTCTTTGTCAGACCTGACCATCATAGGAAATGAGGGGATTACTATTTTGATAAGTATCAAGCAATTACATGGAGGAGAACTATCGATAGAATAGCCTGTGCCTATTATAGAGTTAAACGTTACCAGGTTGTGTTCACACCTCGTTGCAATCGAATGTTCTGAAAATGGAATATCCTCGGGTTGTGCAGAATTCGGAATTATTCATTATTTTCATTGGGATAGATTTATTTTTTGGATATTGCGCAGCACTAAAATGTGATCGACCGCACGCTTTACTCACCAGATACCGAAGCGAATGTCTACGCTTAATTGACGAGCGGGCAATAGCCTTAATCTTTCAACGTCCATCGGAGGTCTTTCGCATTATGCTCAACCAGAAACTACCCCACGCCCCTTCTGAAGAAATGACGATCGACATCGATCTGCTTTATGAAATGGATCCGTGCGAGTTAAAGCTGGATGAAATGATTGAGGCGGAGCCTGAACCAGAGATGATTGAAGGGTTACCCGCCTCAGATGCGTTAACTCCCGCCGATCGTTACCTCGAGCTGTTCGAACACGTTCAGTCGTCGAAACTGTTTGCCGATAGCAAAACCTTCCCCGACTGTGCGCCGAAAATGGATCCGCTGGATATTTTGATCCGCTATCGCAAGGTTAAACGCCACCGCGACTTTGATCTGCGACGCTTCGTCGAGAACCACTTCTGGCTCCCGGAAACGCCCTCCAGTGAATATGTTTCTGACCCGGCAAATTCGCTGAAAGAGCATATCGATCAACTGTGGCCAGTGCTGACGCGCGAACCACAGGACCACATTCCCTGGTCCTCGCTGCTGGCGTTACCGCAGTCATATATTGTGCCCGGCGGGCGTTTTAGTGAAACCTACTACTGGGATTCCTACTTCACCATGCTGGGTCTGGCGGAGAGCGGTCGCGAAGATCTGCTGAAATGTATGGCGGATAACTTTGCCTGGATGATTGAAAACTATGGTCATATCCCGAACGGTAACCGTACTTACTACCTGAGTCGCTCGCAGCCGCCGGTCTTTGCGCTAATGGTCGAACTGTTTGAAGAGGATGGCGTACGCGGCGCGCGTCGTTACCTTGATCATCTAAAAATGGAGTACGCGTTCTGGATGGATGGCGCAGATTCCCTGGTACTCAACCAGGCCTACCGTCACGTGATCAGAATGTCGGACGGCTCCCTGCTCAACCGCTATTGGGACGATCGTGATACGCCGCGCGATGAGTCGTGGCTTGAAGACGTCGAGACCGCCAAGCATTCGGGTCGCCCACCCAATGAAGTGTATCGGGATTTGCGCGCGGGCGCGGCCTCCGGCTGGGATTACTCCTCGCGCTGGCTACGCGATGCAGGCCGTCTTGCCAGCATACGCACCACTCAGTTCATCCCTATTGACCTGAACGCGTTCCTCTACAAGCTGGAGAGCACTATCGCCAATATTTCCGCACTGAAAGGCGACAAAGACACTGAAGCGCAGTTTCGCCAGAAAGCCAATGACCGCCGCGATGCGGTGAATCGCTATCTTTGGGACGATGAAAACGGCTGCTATCGCGATTACGACTGGCGGCGCGAACAAATGGCCCTGTTCTCTGCCGCCAGTATTGTGCCGCTGTATGTCGGCATGGCAACACATGAACAAGCCGACCGACTTGCCAATGCGGTCCGCAGTCGCCTGCTAACCCCCGGAGGGATTTTAGCCACGGAGCATGAAACGGGTGAGCAATGGGATAAACCCAACGGCTGGGCGCCGCTGCAGTGGATGGCGATCCAAGGTTTCAAACTTTACGGCGACGACCATCTAGGGGATGAAATCGCCCGTAACTGGTTGAAAACGGTGAATCTCTTTTATCAGGAA
>NZ_SZWS01000053.1:143942-165178 GCF_005281245.1 Citrobacter sp. wls826 | reverse complement strand
GCCGCGCGAAGGCGGCGGCGGAGAATATCCGTTGCAGGACGGCTTTGGCTGGACCAATGGCGTGGTGCGCCGACTCATCGGTCTGTATGGCGAACCCTAGCAGCTGACGGTCTGAATTATCAGACGGTCAGTTAATCGCATCGTACAGTTCGGCGTGAATTTTCTGCCATTTCTTGTTCTCTGGGCTTGGCTGCGCGCGAACGCGTAGCTCGGCCTGTTCAAGGTCATACTGCTGACGCGCGACAACCGCCGGCACCGAACAAAAACTTTGCAGATAGCTTTTATGCAGCGATGTGAGTGACGCCCCATTCGCCATCGCATGGCTGACCGTGGTCATAAACTGCCGACATGGCTTACTCTCACTCATCTGCGAAGGGTAACGCAGCAGCAGCCTCAACACCTCGGTATTGCCTGCCGAGAATGCCTGCTCCGTCCACGCCAGCTTCCAGTCCATCCCGCCCTGTAGGAAAAGTGACGTCACACGGGTGTCGTTGCGCTCGATAGCCGCGCGCATGTTAAAGGCATCCCAGGTGATGCCCATTCGGGTCACCGACTCCCGCGCACCAGGGGCATCACGCCGTGGCTCCTCCTGCACGATTTCAACGGATAGCCCGGAAGACGCTTGTGGCGCTGGCGAAGTGAATAACCAGAACGCGCCCAGCGAAATCACCAGCACCATCACACCGACCGCTACCCACAACATGCCGGAAATCAGCTGTTCACGTTCTTCCGCCGTGCGCCTGGCCCGCTTCTCCGGCGGATCGATACTGTCTGCGATTTCCTGTTTATCGCCCCCTGCCTGCTCGTCTTTTTGCTTTGCGTTTTCCCAAAACTGGCGAACCGTCGCCTCATCGGACGCCAGATACGACGCAGGATTAATGCGCGTACGCCGTTCTTCAAATGCCCGCTGCACAGGGTGAGTAATCTGTCGGTACTGGCAATCCAGCAACAGCAGTTGTACTGAGGTTAGCGGCTGCTGCGCGATAACGCAGTTACGGGCCAGGCGGCAGTCATCCAGGAACATCCTCAGCGTGATACGTGGCTCAACAAACGACATGAGCACCGAGGTATCGTTAAAAATCTCGCTAAAATGCCGAACGAATAACTTCTTATCGACAACCATCAGCGCCAGTTCGCTAAACATCATGCCGTCCAGCGCATCCCGACTTTCCCCCAGCTTTAACCAGCGACGCAGACGTTCACCGCCAAAGTGCTGTTTCAGGAAGCTGTTGAGCGGATGTTGATCCGGCCATACCCGCGCAATCAGCGATTTGAGGGTTAATTCTATTGCGCGAAGCTGACGCTGCGCCCGCATCTGCGCATCCGGCTCTGCACGTTCAATCTCGGTTGGATACTTCAGGAGGGGCTGTTGCTGGCGCAACTGTTCCAGAGAAGCGACAAAGCGCAGCGCAGAAATCAGCTGGTTTTCACTGACGTCCTGGCCATTTTCATATTGCGGCACGCTCTGCTGAAGATGGCGTAGCCGCAACGTGAACTGACTCAATTGCGCGTCATTCATCTGCAACCGCCTGGCGACAACACCCCAACCTCCCAGATTCAATCGCGCCTGGTCAAGCTGCTCGAGAAACCAGCGTGGATCTTTACCCTCTGCGACGCGCACGCCAAGCATCAGTAAAATTTCTACCGAGGCCTGCCGGATTATCCCCAAACAATGTTCGAATGGTGTACATGTCGCCTGTAACGCGCTATTGGTCATTATCTTCCCTAAAAGGACCCAAAAAGTGCGGCCTCACAATGGTGTGTAGTTATCTTTTTTAAATGCAGCGCTGTGCCGCCATAGACTAAAACACATTCATATAGCAAATAAATATGTTTTACAGTGACTTCCGCACAATCATTGAAAATTATTCTGGAGATAAGCCTGTGCCTGTACTGAAAACCTCGCGTTTGATCTGCCGCCCGCTCACACATGACGACTGGGCGTTTTTCTTAACGTTACAGAAGAACGCAGATGTGATGCGCTTTGTCGCTGACTCGCGTACCGAAGAGGAGATACGGACAGTCTTTGACTCCCGCTTGCCTGAATGGTCTCCCGGCAGTCCACACTGGCTGTGCCTGGTCCTGTGCGATAAGGCATCGGGCGTACCGCTTGGGGTAACCGGATATATTCAGGATAAAAATGAATGTGCCGAGGTCGGCTTTCTGCTCACTCCCGAGGCGCAGGGCAAAGGTTATGGCGCTGAATCCCTGCATGCCGTTTGCGATTATGCGTTTACCGCCGGAGGACTACGCCGACTGATGGCCTGCGTCACCGCAGGAAACGATGCCTCACGGCGTCTACTGGAAAAGGTCGGGTTCATTCTCGAAGGCACGCTGCGAGAAAGCTACTGGCTACATCAAACCTGGCATGATGACTGGATTTTCGGCCTGTTAAAACAGGAATATCAGCCGCCCGCGCCATCAGGCGTTTTGCTGTAAAAAATGGCTGGATGGCGGCTGGCGTAACGGGGTGTGTTTCTTAAAATAGGTCTTTTTGTACAGAGATTATTATGCAGCTGCATTCGACGCATTTCACGCCCGCCTGTATCGCATTTATTAAGCAATGGCAGGGCCTGTCGCTGGAAAAGTATCAGGACAAAAAGGGGATCTGGGTCATTGGCTACGGGCACGAAATCACCGCAGATGAATCCTTTGATGCCCCAATTATGCTGATGCAGGCCGAAACATTGCTGCTCGCGGATATAAATATCTGCGAGGCATTCATCCATAAGGAAATGCCGCAAATACAAGATCGGTTTCAACAGGAAGCGTTAATTGCATGGATGCTCAGCGTGGGGATTAGCCGGTTTTGCACTGCTGAATTCTGGCCGGGGGCTATTTCACAGCCAGAAACAGTCTGACTGTGAAATATTTTCCCATTATAGGGTGTCGTTTAGCATCATTGCCGCCTGCGTACGGTTTTTTACCTCCAGGCGCTGATACAGCGATTCAAGATGGGCTTTTACCGTTCCAGTGCTGATATTTAATAATCGACCAATTTGTTTATTAGATTCTCCGGCGGCCAGCATCGTCAGAATCTCCCGCTGACGCGCGCTGAGCAATCTGATATTTTGCCCGCCACATTCGGTCGCTGTGATGCAATCTCTGGGGATAAACATCATACCTATCGCGACGCTATTGAGTGCCAGCGTGAAGGTTTCCGCATCAGAATCGCGCGGAATAATGGCCTGCACGTTTAATTGCGTGACTTCCTGTAGCCATTTTTTACGGCAGTCCGTTGCGGTTATCAGCACTTTTACCTTCGCAAAGCGCTCTGCTATCTGTTGCAGCAAGCTACGGCAGAACTCAGCGTCAAAATCTCCATCCAGCATTACCAGTGCATCAGGATTGTCTTCCAGCGTCCGCCAAAGATCATCTGCCTGACTGACACCCTGAACATTCACTCCTGGAATACGCTCTTGCAAAATTACATTCATTCCATGAATAAATATTGACTGCCTGTCAAACATTATTAACTGCATTATTTATCTCCGTCTGAATAAGATATTAGCCTTAACACGCGGAAGGGTATTATCCGAGGGGCAAAATATGAAGTCACCATTTGGCGGAGGCCATTTTACCGATAGACGGAGAAGAAAGAAGCAGACGTTATAAATAGTTACAGCTGAAACCAAAGAATCACACAAAGGATCAAAATCGGGATCAAATATTCAGAAAATCCTTAATATTTGATGTTCAAAACTGGATTGCTAATATTAATAATCCAAAGTTTATATTCTTAGCTAAAAATAAGGAACTCACGATAACAGACAAATATGTTACAAAACAAAATATCGCATTAAATGATCATACGGACATGAGAATGGGAAGGTGATCATGGTTTCTGATGCAACAAATCCACTCCCGAAGAAGAATGAACTCTTCAGAACGTTTATCCCCGATCTCTTTCAGCACCGCGATCGCGGTATCAGATTCCAAATAATACCGGCAAACGCCATCAGCTATATTTTGACCTCTGATGGCGCGCCAGTTTTCGATTGCTCAAAAGGCTAAGTAAGAGGCAGTCAATTACAGGAACATCCCGCCAGAGACTTCGATACGCTGTGCCGTCATCCAGGCCAGCTCATCGCTGAGCAACGCAGCAATGGCGTCGCCAATATCGTCCGGTAACCCAACACGCCCCAGCGCCGTCTGCGATGCAATATAGGCATTCAATTGCGCATTATCCCGTACGTTTCCGCCGCTAAAATCCGTCTCGATTGCCCCAGGCGCAATAATATTCGCCGTAATGCCGCGCTCTCCCAGCTCCTTCGCCTGGTAACGGGTTAACACCTCCATCGCCCCTTTCATGGCAGCGTAAGCGCTGTAACCCGGTAGCGCAAAGCGCGACAATCCGGTCGAGACATTAAGAATGCGTCCGCCGTTGTTGATCAACGCCAGCAAGTTCTGTGTCAGGAAAAAAGGTCCTTTAAAATGGATGTCCAAAAGCTGGTCAAATTGCGCTTCAGTGAACGCCGGATAAGGCGCGTTAATGCCAACTCCGGCATTGTTCAATAAATAATCAAAGGTGTCGCTTTGCCAGTGCGTTTGTAGGGTTTCCTGCACCTGTTTGACAAACTGAGGGAAAGTGGAAATATTTCCGACGTTCAACGGTAATGCTGCAGCTTTACCGCCAGATTGGCGAATTTCATCCACAACCTGCTGCGCTTCTTTTTCATTGCTGTTCCACGTCAGGATGACACCAATGCCTTTACTCGCCAGCTTTAGCGCCGCGTTTTTACCGAGTCCACGGCCGCCGCCGGTCACCAATGCGATACGTTGCGTCATAAGAAACCTCATTTCAGGTGTTGTGAAGATTGAGACAAAGCTTATTAGGTGGTAGAAAAACAATAAATACCGCTAACTGCGCATTACTGTTTCATTTAGAACAACAATAGGGCATGAGAATGGATAAAATTCACGCAATGCAGTTGTTCATCCGCGTCGCAGAACTGGAGAGCTTTTCGCGCGCGGCAGACACCCTCGGACTTCCTAAAGGTAGCGTATCGCGTCAAATCCAGGCCCTGGAAAATCACCTGGGCACACAGTTGTTGCACCGCACAACCCGCCGCGTTCAGCTCACGCAAGACGGCATGATCTATTACGAACGAGCGAAAGATTTGTTGAGCAATCTCGATGAACTGGATGGGCTATTCCATCACGACCCGGCCAGCATCAGCGGCAAGCTGCGCGTCGATATGCCGGTTGGTGTGGCGAGAAATCTGGTGATGCCCCGCTTACCGGCCTTCTTGCATCAGTATCCGGGGCTTGAGCTCGAACTTAGCAGCAGCGACCGCCTGGTAGACTTGATCCGCGAAGGCTTCGACTGTGTGGTACGCGTGGGAACGCTGAAAGATTCAGGGCTGATTGCGCGCCCGCTAGGAAAACTCACGCAGATTAACTGCGCCAGCCCGCAATACCTCGCCCGATTTGGTTATCCGGAAAGCCTGGAGGATTTAGCCTCGCATGCGGTGGTGCACTACTCAGTCAATTTGGGAACACGTGCGCAAGGCTTTGAAGTGGCGACAGACAACGGTGCTAAATGGGTTAAAACCGGCGGCATGCTGACGGTGAACAGTACCGAAACGTATCATGCGGCATGTCTTGCCGGTCTGGGCATTATTCAGGTACCGCGCGTGGGCGTGCGTGATGCCCTGCGCGCCGGTACGCTGATTGAAGTATTGCCGCAATATCGCGCCGAACCATTACCGGTTTCATTGCTCTATCCGCATCGCCGTAACCTCTCCCGCCGCGTACATCTGTTTATGGAATGGCTGACCGGCGTGATGAAAGACTATGTGGACTGACAAGCTATACTGTCCTGAGAATGAACAGAACAAGGATTACTGCCCTGATGACGCAGGAAAAAGAGATTAAACGCCCCATTCAGGAACTTGAGCACGCACCAATCCCAAAAATTGAGACCCTGGAGCGTAAGAATACAGAAACCAACGGTAAGACCAACCAGGCGCTGAAAACCGCCCTGACCTTCGCCGATAAAATTCAACGCCAGCCCATGATTGCCCATCTGATTCGCGCCGCGGAGAGATTTAACGATCGTATGGGAAATCAGTTTGGCGCCGCCATTACCTACTTCTCGTTTCTGTCGATGATCCCTATCCTGATGGTGTCGTTTGCCGCCGCGGGTTTTATTCTCGCTTCGCACCCTACGCTGTTGCAGGATATCTTCAGCAAAATCCTGCTCAACGTCAGCGATCCGACACTCGCCTCCACGCTGAAAAACACCATCAATACCGCCGTTCAGCAACGAACCACCGTCGGTCTGGTGGGTCTTGCCATCGCGCTCTATTCCGGAATTAACTGGATGGGAAACTTGCGCGAAGCTATTCGTGCCCAGTCGCGGGATGTCTGGGAGCGGACCCCACAGGATCAGGAAAAAATTTGGGTCAAATATCTGCGTGATTTTGTCTCATTGATTGGCTTACTGATTGCGCTGATTGTTACGCTGTCCATTACCTCCATCGCCGGTTCCGCCCAGCAGATGATTATCTCTGCGCTGTATCTCGACGGCATCGAATGGCTGAAGCCCGCCTGGCGGCTGATCGGCCTGACCATCTCTATTTTCGCCAACTACTTGCTATTCTTCTGGATTTTCTGGCGGCTACCGCGTCACCGACCGCGCAAAAAAGCGCTCATTCGCGGCACGTTTATCGCGGCACTGGGGTTTGAAGTCATCAAAATGATCATGACGTACACGCTGCCATCACTGGTGCAATCGCCGTCAGGCGCGGCGTTTGGTTCCGTACTTGGCTTGATGGCGTTCTTCTACTTCTTCGCCCGTCTGACTCTGTTTTGCGCGGCCTGGATTGCCACAGCAGAATACAAAGACGACCCGCGAATGCCGGGGAAAACCCACCGCTAATCTTTGTTAACTGCCGGATAACGCTGCGCTTATCCGGCCAACCCAATGCTTACGTCGAAATTCTGCGCATTATCAGAATTAAAATCCAGCCCGTAACTTTTGTTTAACCCAAAACCAGTTTTATCATCCAAGTTTTAAATTATGTGAAGCATTTCATGGAAGTGAAATCTCCAGCCTAAAAATTATCCCCTTTTCGCTCTGTTTTTGACCAATCGCAAGGTTTGTTACAGATTGAAATGTCTCTTTTGCTGTGCGTAATATGGCCTTTCGTTCGACCAAAAATAAGAAAATATTATGCAAGCAACAGCCACAACGCTCGACAACGAACAGGAACACACCCCGGTCAACTCGCGCAATAAAGTCGTCGTCGCCTCACTCATTGGCACTGCCATTGAGTTCTTCGACTTCTATATCTACGCCACCGCCGCGGTGATCGTGTTCCCCCATATCTTCTTCCCGCAGGGGGATCCGACCGCGGCAACGCTGCAGTCCCTTGCCACCTTTGCTATCGCCTTTGTGGCACGGCCTATCGGTTCTGCTGTGTTCGGGCATTTTGGCGATCGCGTAGGGCGTAAAGTCACGCTGGTTGCCTCACTGCTCACTATGGGGATCTCGACGGTTGTCATTGGCCTGCTGCCGGGCTATGAAACTATCGGTATTTTCGCCCCGCTGCTGCTGGCGCTGGCGCGTTTTGGTCAGGGTTTAGGACTGGGCGGTGAATGGGGCGGCGCGGCGTTACTGGCGACGGAAAACGCACCGCCGCGTAAACGCGCGCTGTACGGATCATTCCCGCAGTTGGGCGCACCTATCGGCTTCTTCTTCGCCAACGGCACTTTCCTGCTGCTCTCCTGGCTGCTGACCGACGAGCAGTTTATGAGCTGGGGCTGGCGCGTACCGTTCATCTTCTCTGCGGTGCTGGTGATTATCGGTCTGTACGTTCGCGTTTCGCTGCATGAATCCCCGGTCTTTGCCAAAGTGGCTGCGGCGAAAAAACAGGTGAAAATCCCGCTGGGTACCCTGCTGACAAAACATGTCCGCGTGACGATCCTCGGCACGTTCATCATGCTGGCGACCTATACGCTGTTCTATATCATGACCGTCTATTCCATGACGTTCAGCACCGCCGCGGCGCCTGTAGGGCTTGGCCTACCGCGTAATGAAGTGTTGTGGATGCTGATGATGGCGGTTATTGGCTTTGGCGTCATGGTGCCGGTGGCGGGCCTGCTGGCCGATGCGTTTGGTCGTCGCAAGAGCATGCTCATCATCACCACGCTTATTATTCTGTTTGCGCTGTTTGCCTTTAAACCGCTGCTCGGCTCTGGCAATCCGGTGCTGGTGTTCGCCTTCCTGTTGCTTGGTTTGAGCCTGATGGGTTTGACATTTGGTCCGATGGGCGCGCTACTGCCGGAGCTGTTCCCGACCGAAGTGCGCTACACGGGGGCGTCGTTCTCGTACAACGTTTCGTCGATTCTTGGTGCTTCCGTTGCCCCTTACATTGCCGCATGGCTGCAGGCGAATTACGGCCTGGCGGCGGTCGGTACGTATCTGGCATCAATGGCGGCGTTAACGCTGATTGCGCTGCTGTTAACCCACGAAACCCGCCATCAATCATTGTGATTCTTTGGTTGTAAGCACCGTCTGCGGCCTACGTTGAGCATGAAATGTAGGCCGCAGAAGCGAAGCGTTAGCGCCATCCGACAACGGCAAAAATCACTTCTTCATTTGCGACAAAATGGTCCGGCATTGATTAGCGTCTCCTTCAGAAGGTGAAATCAGCGCCAGCAAGGCCGCCGCGGGCGTCACTAACGTTGCCAGCGCGGCAGCAACCGCACCGCGCGCAATCAGCGGCCCGGCCTTCACACCGGCCTGCGGATTCTTAAAGGTGCCGCGAACATACAGCGGCGAACGCAGGGTAATAATACGAATGCCTTTGCTCTCCGGATCGATGGTTAAATCCAGTTGCTCCGACGCAAAACTCGCCGTACCAGTGACATTAATGACCGCGTTTTCCGTGTCGAAGGCAAAAATCTGCGGGCGGGCTACGCCGTTAACAATATCCAGATTCGCCGCCGCGCAGTTCACCCGCACCTCGTCATCACCAAATATCTGTCCAACAAGATAGTTGCCCAGATTCAAGCCAACAATTTCCATCAGATTCCGGCTGATCAAACCGTCGTTCATCAGCAGCTTCAGGTTGCCATTGCTGTTACCAAGCAGCGCCGCTACCGAGTTTCCGCTCCCGCTAAACCTGGCGTCACCGTTCATTTCACCGAGCGTTTTCTGCATCAGCTCCACATCCGGCATCAGCGCTTTTAGCTTCAGGCGGCGAGCCTGGATGTCCGCCTGCCCCCGCATCGGCTTTTTATCCCCTTCCAGATGGATGCTGGAGACAATGCTGCCTCCCGCGAGGCCAAATTTCAGCGGCTGCAGGCGCAGGTCGGCATTTTTCAGGATGATATGGGTGGAGAGATCGCTGATCGGCAGGCTACTGCCGTGCTCAATACGCCGTCCTTTGAAACGTACGTCAGCGTCCATCACGTTCCATTTGTCGGTTTCAAAACGGTCATACGGCAAGACCTTGTCCGCGGGCTGGACGCTCTTCTCTCCTTTGCGCTGTTCAGATTGTTTGGCCCGCTCCGCCCCTTTGCCTGAATCCACACCGATCAGCGGCCCCAAATCAGCCAGCCTCAGTTGGCGTGACTCAACATCCCCTTTCAGCATTGGGCGCGGCTTACCGGTGGTATAGGCCAGCGTTCCGTGAATATCGCTGTCGCCAATTCGGCCATTAAAATCGCGGTAATCAAAAACAGAGGATTTTTCCGGGTCAATTTTCGCGACCAGATGTCCGTCGGTTTCAAACGGCGGCGTATCCGGGAGCAGCACGCCGGTCAAATCGTACAAATCCCCTAGCGAATCTCCCGAGAATTTAAGCCGCAGATCCGCCCCGCCCATATTCATCGGATCGTTTATCGTACCCATAAACGCCACACGCGTATTACCCGAACGGAAATCAGCCTGAATCGGGAAAGGAGTTCCTTCACCCCGCAGCGCCAGCATTCCGCCTATTTTCCCGCTACCGCTTAGCGGTTCCCCGTTATATCGGCCTTGCGCTTTCAGGCCAAACACGTAGTCCTCAATGTAGGCGTTGCTCTCTTTACTTTTTGCGCCAGTCACTTCGCTAAAGGGCAACGGCTTACCCAGCGGATCGACCAGGATTTCAATCTCTGACTTCGTCACCTTATCGTTAATGGCGATGCGCCCTTGGTCGAACAGAATGTTATCCAGCCGGAAAGACCAGGCTGATGGCGGCGCATTGGGATCGCGGTTTTCATCCCCTGCCAGGTTAAAGGTCCAGTTATTGTTTTCCTCCGACAGGCGGATAAGCCGTGCATCGGGTTTTACCAGCTTGATCCACGGGAGCCAGACGGTTTTTGTCAGCAATGCCAGTGGGGCGAGCGTTGCTTCAACGCGCGGGAGATGCACCATGGTGACGTCAGGAATGTCCGGCGGGTTGCCGAGGATGATATCCTCAGCATGAACATGCGGCCACGGAACCCAGCTACGCCAGCCGGTTTCCTGTTTTTGGCGTTCCCAAACCACGCCCAGGTCACCCCGTATGGCGAAGGGACGGTTGAGTTCTGTAGAGACTTTCTGGTTGATGGTCGGTTTGAGCCGGTTCCAGTCAAATGTCGCAATCACGATGATGAGTACGACGATCAACAACAAGAAAACCCCTATTACTGAAGTGGTTATTTTGCCTGTTCTCGTCATGTTTAACCTCCTTACTTTCTTCCTTGCCTGTCCTAAAGATAGTCCAGCAGAGGAAAGGAGGCGCTCTACATCCTTATCAAAGCGACAGAATTACGTCTTCAAGGGTATCCAGAGGCACTGGACGAGAGAGAAAATAGCCTTGCGCAGCGAAAGCCGGTGAGTTTTGCACATCACGCCACTCTTCCAGCGTTTCAACGCCTTCGACAATCACACCGCGGCAATAGCGGTTCATCAGCTGTAACAGCAGCGTAAAGAGATTGCGGCCCTCCGGCGTCTGGCGCAGCATGACAAACAGATCCCGCGCCACTTTGATATAGTCGTAACTCACTTCGCTCAGAGCCGAGAAGTTTGCCATTCCGGTACCAAAATCATCCAGCCAGAGCGGGCCAAACTCGCACATTGAGGCGAACGACGAACCTTTCGGCAAGCGGATATGCTCCACCAGTTCAAAGCGCAGCCACGGCAGACATTCGATGATTTTCAGGATTTCGGGATCCTGGCGCATTGCAATCAGCGTTGGCCCGTCGACATTCACGGATGCCAGCAGATCGTGGGCTTTGAAAAACGCCCCTTTTTGTTCAAGCTGTACGAGCTGCTCTTTCACCACATCTACACGATGTCGTACGGCCACTTCGGCGAAATAGCGGTCCGGCGCGATACGTTGGGAGGGGTTTTCAGGATGGCTCACGACGGTCAGCAGCTCAACGGCCATCAGCCGTCCGTTGGTCTGATAAATCGGCTGGTAGGTGTAAGCACGCTCGCACTGCAGCCAATAGCGTCTCTCCTGCAAGTTTTCAATACTCGCATCGAGCGTAATTAGCTGCTGGGTAACCTGCTTTATCATCTGAGATGTCCTGTAAATAAGAGTGTGACTGACCGGACTCGTCAAAGGTTATCGGCGCTCAGGCGAAGAACTTTACGTTCAGCCCTACGCAAAATAGAAACTAAGCGGCAAAAAACGACGCAGAACACGTGCTGGCTCAAAAAAATAATGGAACGATGTTTTAATATAGTTGACCACTTAACACCCACAGCGCACACTAACGCTAATTTTTTTCAGAGCAGGTTACGACTATGTCCAGAAAGATTGCCGTGATTGGCGAATGCATGATTGAGCTGTCACAGAAAGGCGCTGACGTTCAGCGCGGATTCGGTGGCGACACGTTGAATACATCCGTTTATATCGCCCGTCAGGTCGATGCTGCGGCACTTTCCGTACACTATGTGACTGCACTGGGTACCGACAGTTTTAGCCAACAAATGCTGGAATCCTGGCAGAGCGAAAATGTGGATACCTCATTAACCCAACGCATGGAAAACCGCCTGCCGGGCCTCTATTACATTGAAACCGATAGCACCGGCGAGCGCACCTTCTATTACTGGCGTAATGAAGCCGCCGCAAAATTCTGGCTTGAGAGCGAACAGTCCGCCGCTATTTGCGAAGAACTGGCGACATTTGACTATCTGTATCTGAGCGGAATCAGCCTGGCTATTTTAAGCCCGGCAAGTCGTGACAAGCTGCTGTCGCTGCTGCAAGAATGCCGTGCCAATGGTGGAAAGGTCATTTTTGACAATAACTACCGCCCACGTCTGTGGAGCAGTAAAGAAGAGACCCAGCAGGTGTATCAGCAGATGCTGGAATGCACCGATATCGCGTTCCTGACGCTGGATGATGAAGACGCGCTGTGGGGTGAAAAACCGGTTGCCGAGGTGATTGCCCGTACTCACGCGGCTGGCGTACAGGAAGTGGTTGTGAAACGCGGTGCAGATTCTTGCCTGGTTTCCATCGCAGGCGAAGAACTCATCGACGTTCCGGCCGTAAAACTGCCGAAAGAGAAGGTTATCGATACGACCGCTGCGGGAGACTCCTTCAGCGCCGGGTATCTGGCGGTACGTCTGACCGGTGGCGATGCCGCTGATGCCGCAAAACGCGGCCACCTGACGGCAAGCACCGTTATTCAGCATCGCGGGGCGATTATTCCTCGCGACGCCATGCCGCAATAATCTGACGTTCTAGCAAGCCGGATTAGACGTTAACGTCGCGTCCGGCCTGCAGGTCACGATTCCCTTATTGCACCGTCGGGATGTCCGTCACTTCAGGATGTGATTCATCCGTTTCTACCGACGTTGCCGCGGCGGTAACCGGCGCCATAATGCTATCCCACGTCGCCTGCAGATCCTTCATATTGAATTCAGGTTCACCCTTCGGCTGCAACAGAATTAACGCCATATCTTGCGACAGTTGCTGACGCAGGTCCTGATTCAGCATCTCAACACTCAGGTTGTTCAGGAAGCTCTGACGTAAACGCTGATACTGTTCAGGCGCAATATCTACGACCTGGTTTTGCAGCGAGCGCAAACGCTGGCTGATCAAAATATCGGTATCGGTGCGACCATAGGTGGCAAACAGCTTCTGCAGTTCCAGATTCTTTTGCGCCACCAGCGCATTAAACTCTTCTTCCGGCAGCCCCTTATCGCGCACTTTGGCCAGCTCACGCGCAACCGTGCTGAGGTTCGCGTTCAGCTTACCGTTCGGTGATTCAACGTTAATGGCACATTGCGCGCGCAGGAACAACACCCGACAGTCAAAGCCAAGGCCAATGTCTTTGGCATTGTTTTTGGTGAGCTCCTGCTGAATGTGCCAGAACAACGCTTCACGGGCTAAATCAGCGCGCCAGTAACGTAACAGCGCGGCAGATTCACGGATCGGCTGCCACGGCGTATCCCACATAATAGACAGGCGATCCTGACGTACCGCATCGGTCATTATGCTTACGGCCTCTGCACGCAGCGGAGAGAGCGTGGGTACCGGCGCAGGCGTTTCGCGTTTACCTTTTAATTCGCCGAAGGTTTTATTGATTTGATCAGCCACGCTGCGCGCATCTACGTTACCGACGATAATCAGCGTCATCGCATCCGGGGTATACCATTTCTGGTAGAAGGACTGGATTTTCGTCGCATCAACAGGCGTTTTCAGCGGATCGGCAGGATCGTGACCCAGTAGCGTCGATCCCTTCAGACGATAGCGCCACCATCCCTCTTTAGTATCTGACGGCCAGGTTGCAACCATATCTTCGCTACTCAGCGCATGATTGACCGATTCAGGGGTGATGCTCAGATTACCGGAAATATTCGCCAGATAAGAAAGTGACTCTTTCAGCAGATCGTTGCGGCTGTTAGGCAGACTGAGGTTATACAGCGTGGAATCATAGGAAACGATAACGGGCGGCATGGGACGACTGGGATCGAACCCCTGCTGCCACAGAGAACGGGCTTGCGTAGCATCGAGGCCACCGCTTTGCGTCAGCGCGATACGCGGGATCGCATGGCTGAAACCACTCTGTTGTGTACTTTCGGTGAGTGAACCGGTATTGACCAGCAGGCGAACCTCAATACGGTCGCTGGGGCGCTGGGGAGTGGCTAAAACTTGCCACTGTAACCCATTTGCCAGCGTGCCCTGTTGCCACGCCGGGTCAGGCTGGAGCGCATCTGCCTGCACATAGCCGGCAGTGGCCATCATCAGCAAGCCGCCCGCTAAAAGTCGAATTTTTGTGCCCTGCATGTGAACCCCTGATCAACTATCCTGGAAATAAAAAGACAGCCCGCGAGAGGACTCTCTGAATATGACGTTAAAAACACTTCGTGTTAGACCGCAAGAACATAAAAATGTCACGGAGGAAGTGAAAAAATCCCGACGCCGCCGAATCGGCGGTTTCAGACACAGGGGTTAATTATGCGCAAACGCCCGCAGTCCTGGAAGGGACTACGGGCATAAGTGGAGAGATTAAGAGGATATTTCGTGCGTTTTGCCATCCGGCGCACGATTATTCAGCACATCATCCAGCTTTTTATGGTCCAGTTCTTTCACCCATTTCGCTACTACAACAGTTGCCACACCGTTACCGACCAGGTTAGTCAGCGCACGGGCTTCAGACATAAAGCGGTCAATACCGAGAATCAGCGCCAGACCAGCAACCGGCAAATGGCCCACAGCGGAGATAGTCGCGGCCAGAACAATGAAGCCACTCCCGGTCACACCCGCAGCACCTTTTGAAGAGAGCAGGAGCACCACCAGCAGGGTTATCTGATGGAAGATATCCATATGGCTGTTGGTGGCCTGAGCGATAAACACCGCTGCCATCGTCAGATAGATTGATGTCCCATCGAGGTTAAACGAGTAGCCCGTGGGTATAACCAACCCGACAACCGACTTGCGACAGCCCAGTTTTTCCATCTTATCGAGCATACGCGGCAGCGCGGACTCAGAAGAAGAGGTGCCCAGAACGATCAGCAGTTCTTCACGGATATAGCGGATGAATTTGAAAATGCTGAAGCCGGTTGCGCGCGCAATCGAGCCCAACACCACAACCACAAACAGAATACAGGTGATGTAGAAACAGATGATCAACTGACCCAACTGCACCAGCGTCCCGACGCCATATTTACCGATGGTAAAGGCCATGGCACCGAAAGCACCGATCGGCGCCAGGCGCATGATCATGTTGATGATGCCAAAAATAACCTGCGAGAAGCTTTCAATCACGTTGAAAATCATCTGGCCTTTGCTACCTAAACGATGCAGCGCAAAACCAAACATAACCGCAAACAGCAATACCTGCAGGATGTTGCCACTGGCGAACGCGCCAATGACGCTACCCGGGATAATATCCATCAGGAAGCCTACGATCCCCTGGTCTTTTGCCTGTTCGGCGTAAATCGCAACCGCTTTGGCATCCAGCGTCGCCGGATCGACGTTCATACCGGCACCGGGTTGCACCACGTTGACGATGATAAGGCCGATGATCAGCGCAATCGTACTGACAATTTCAAAATAAAGCAGTGCAACCGCACCGGTGCGGCCTACGGCTTTCATACTTTCCATGCCTGCAATGCCGGTGACGACAGTACAGAAGATGACAGGTGCGATGACCATTTTGATGAGCTTCACGAAAGCATCACCAAGTGGCTTCATTTGGGCGCCTAATTCAGGGTAGTAATGGCCAAGGAGGATACCTATGGCAATTGCTGTCAGGACCTGAAAGTAAAGGCTTTTGAATATAGAGGTTTTCATAGGGTGTCCTTAAAGTAAAAACCACAGGTCTTGTAAGGTTTTGTTTAACCTGCGGCCTTAAAGTAACACCCACACAACATGACAGAAATGCGCCTGGATCATAATTGATACAGAAATGTTAAAAATTTTGAGCTGGCTCGCACAAGCGAGACCTTTTTTAACTTTTGTAATCAGCGTTTTTCGGCGTCAGATAACGTTCTTCGAAGATATTCGCCGGAACCGGCCGGGCAAACAGGAACCCTTGTGCCACTTCTACCCCCGCTTGTGATAACCATTCGCGTTGCGCTTCGGTTTCGACGCCCTCAGCGATCATCTGCAAATTGAGGCTATGTGCCAACTGAATGATGGCGGAGATCATGCTGCAATCTTCAGGGACGCCATCGACAAACATCTTATCGATTTTGAGTACATCCACCGGGAGCGACTTCATGTGCTGCAGTTGTCGCAGACCCGCATACCCCATACCAAAATCGTCCAGCGCGATACGCACGCCCGCGTTGCGCAGCGGGCGTAAAATAGCCACAGCGGCATTAGGATCATCAATGTGCCGGCTTTCGGTCACTTCCAGAATCAACGTCCCAGGCTTGATGCGATAGCGGTTTAGCAATTCCAGCAGATCCGACACCATACTCGGATGCATCAGCTGTAGCGCAGACAGGTTCACCGAGAGCGGCAGCATCAGGCCGCGTTCCTGCCAGGCTGACAGCTGGCGGCATGTCTCCTCCAGCACCCAGTAACCGACCGTCACCATCAGGCCACAGGACTCAATCCTGTCGATTAACCCTTCTGGCAGCTCCCAGCTTCCGTCTGGCTGCTGCATTCGCAATAATGCTTCTGCGCTCAATACCTTACCGCTGGACATCTCCACCTGCGGCTGCATCCAGAGCGCAAACTGATGGTTATCCAGCGCGGTAAGAATATCGTTCTCTTCCGTCAAACGCTGTTGCGCCTCTTCCATCTGCAACGGGTCAAAGAACTGAATCCGGTTTTTACCCTTGTGACGCGACGTTAACACGGCTGAGAGTGCGCGGTGGTAAAGCTGTTCTGCGGTCAAATCGCCATTAAACATCGCCACCCCAATGTTACAGGTTGGACGGAGTTGAATGCCCTGAATCGGTAATCGCTCGTTAACGATAGTGAGCACTTGCTGACCTAGCGTAATAGCGTGCCAGGGTTCTTTCACACCATGTGCGATGATGGCAAAGTCATAGCCGCTCACCTGGGTAAGCACCATTCTGGGGGCCAATACTGACTTCAGCTTTTCAACCAGCGTAAGCAGCAGGATTTCCCGCTGGGTCTCGGATAACACACCCGCGGTATCACGCAGGGTTTCGCAGGTGACAATCATCAACGCCGTTGTCTGCTGGCGGTTCACAACCTGCTCCAGCAGCGCCATCAGAAACGACTTGTTGGGCAGCTCAGAAACCGGGAACCGCATTGAATGGTCGCTTTGCTCTTCACTGCGGCGCTGAATCAGTTGCTGATTGAGGTTGTAGCTACGCACCAGCAGGCCAATCTCGTCGTCCTGATGCAGACGCGGCAATGCCAGCTGATAGCCAATCAGATCCTGCTGGGGAATGTCGTTCAGCTCACGCGCTATTTTACGTAATGGATGCAAAATCAATCTGTTAATACACCATGAGATGGCTACCGTGAGTATTAACGAGAGAAGTAAGTAAATGGTCACTAACGTTGAGAGCGTACTCATCACGAACTTGTACATACGGTACGAATCCGCCTGTAGCACCAGATACGCCAGCGGTTGCGGATTCGCTGAACGCTCAAGAGAATAGACCGGCAGCGAAATTTGTACCGGAAGTTCAAACAGGCGAGTCACCGTAACCGGAACCGGGCGTTCAGGAATAAAGCTCATCCGCAGCGCCTGAAACTGATTGGGAAGCACCACATCGGCGCGGCTGACCACGCCTGCTGGTCGAATACTTCTTAAAATAGCTTCTGCTTCGGGAATATCCCCTTTCAGGATCGTGCCCGACAGAGGCTCACGGACGGAGCGAGCGATACTTTCCAGTTGCGTAGCCGTGTTGTAGCGATTCTGCTGGACCAGATGGAACAACAAAACGGTGCAAAAAATAAACACAAACACCATGACAACGGCCGCAACCATTGCCATCTGCTTAATTGTTAACGAGCGACTGACACGCAAACTGACTCTCCACGGATAGACGAAACTGCCGTCAGAGTATACCCGATCGTAGCGGTATTAAGAGAGGCGGTATCTGAAAACTTCCCAGCATGCATTATCCCGACAGGATAGGCACCTGGCGACGAGATTTATCTGCATTTAAGCCGAAAAAGGCCGCAAGGTTACCCCCTGCGGCCTGGTTCGGGCGCATGTTGCCATCACGGCAGACAGACGCCCGCAAGGTGCATTACTTCCTGTTACGCAGCCAGCTCACAATCAGGCTGGCAATAATGCCAGCGATGATCGGAGCCGCTAAATCGTGCCAGAAGGCCACGCCTAACTGTGCGAGCGTCATATAGCCGCCTGTGTTGCAATGGCAACTGTTCACGGCTATTCTTGAGTTGTTCAGGTTCAAGTTAGCCCCCGTTTTGTTGCCAGGTTTATACCGAACAACGTGCGGGGGTTTTCTCTTTCCAGCAACCGATGCCGCCGGGGATCAAGCCCCCGCAACATTGCGCCTCACCGGGAATTCCCGGCTTGCCGCTGATTCTACGGTAGCCTACTTGCCATATCACTGCGCAATATACGGCTCTGCGTAGCGCCTCGCACTTCACCTGTTTTCTCACCATTGCGCTGGAAAGATTCTTGCCAGTTGGCAACATTCCTGCCACTCTTCAATACAGAAAAAGACATATCTCATTGATATCTATACCTTCATTTTCTGGCACAGCGATTGCTATTTGACTGTGAGCTGTTCTGTTCCGAATCAAAGGAGATATCATGTCTGACTGTCGTACTTACGGATTCAACACCCAGATCGTTCACGCGGGGCAACAACCCGACCCTTCTACTGGCGCGCTCAGTACGCCTATTTTCCAGACTTCAACGTTTGTTTTTGACAGCGCCGAACAAGGTGCCGCCCGCTTTGCGCTCGAGGAGTCCGGGTACATTTACACCCGTTTGGGTAACCCCACCACCGATGCGCTGGAGAAAAAGCTGGCGGTACTGGAAAGAGGTGAAGCCGGGCTGGCAACCGCATCCGGTATTTCTGCCATCACCACCACGCTGCTGACGTTGTGCCAGCAGGGCGACCATATCGTTTCCGCCAGCGCGATTTACGGCTGCACCCACGCGTTTTTGTCGTACAGCATGCCGAAGTTTGGGATTAACGTCAGCTTCGTCGATGCGGCAAAGCCTGAAGAAATCCGCGCCGCCATGCGCCCGGAAACCAAAGTAGTGTATATCGAAACACCCGCTAACCCGACGCTGTCGCTGGTCGACATTGAAACGGTAGCCGGTATCGCCCATCAACAAGGCGCATTGCTGGTGGTGGATAACACCTTTATGTCACCGTACTGCCAGCAGCCTTTACAGCTAGGCGCGGATATTGTGGTGCACAGCGTCACTAAATATATCAACGGTCACGGAGACGTGATTGGCGGGATCATTGTTGGTAAGCAGGAGTTTATTGACCAGGCGCGGTTTGTTGGTCTGAAAGATATCACCGGCGGCTGCATGAGTCCTTTCAACGCGTGGTTGACGCTACGCGGCGTTAAAACACTGGGTATACGTATGGAACGCCACTGTGAAAACGCATTGAAAATCGCCCGCTTCCTCGAGGGGCATCCATCCATTACCCGCGTTTATTATCCTGGCTTGTCTTCACACCCGCAGTATGAGCTGGGCCAGCGACAGATGAGCCTGCCAGGAGGAATTATCAGCTTCGAAATCGCTGGCGGCCTCGAGGCTGGCAGACGGATGATCAATTCTGTAGAATTGTGCCTCCTCGCGGTCAGTCTCGGTGATACCGAAACCCTCATTCAGCACCCAGCGTCTATGACACATTCGCCCGTTGCGCCAGAGGAACGGCTTAAAGCAGGTATTACCGACGGGCTTATCCGTCTTTCTGTGGGTCTTGAAGATCCAGAAGATATTATTAACGACCTTGAACACGCCATCAGAAAGGCAACATTCTGACCATTATGACCTGAACCGACGCCGATCGGTTCAGGTTGTTGAGAATCAAGGCACAACAGTCTGGTAATACGCGCAATCCTGTTTCGGGGAGAGCGCGTATTTTGGGCAGGGGGTTCTATGCAGGACGACACATTACAACTAAGCAACAATACAGCAACCACCGTACCATTCTCAAAGAAAATACCGTTTACGAAATACGACTTTGGCTGGGTATTACTGTGTATCGGTATGGCAATTGGTGCTGGAACGGTACTGATGCCGGTACAAATAGGCTTAACAGGCATTTGGGTATTTATCGTCGCCTTTATTATTGCCTATCCAGCAACCTATATTGTGCAGGATATTTATTTAAAAACATTATCAGAAAGTGAAACTTGTAATGACTATACCGATATTATCAGTCATTACCTGGGAAAAAACTGGGGTGTATTTCTTGGCGTCATCTATTTTTTGATGATTATTCACGGCATATTTATCTATTCCTTATCCGTGGTTTTTGACAGTGCCTCATATATCAAAACCTTCGGCTTAACCGATGCCGATCTTTCACAATCGATAATCTATAAAGTGGCCATTTTTGCCGTGCTGGTGGCCATTGCTTCTGGGGGAGAAAAGCTGCTGTTTAAAATCTCCGGCCCGATGGTGGTAGTCAAAGTGGGGATCATCATCGTGTTTGGTTTTGCGATGGTTCCGCACTGGAACTTCTCTAATATCAGCGCATTCCCTGAAGCATCGGTCTTCTTTCGCGACGTGCTGCTGACCATCCCGTTCTGCTTCTTCTCGGCGGTGTTTATTCAGGTGTTGAACCCAATGAACATCGCCTACCGCAAGCGGGTAGCGGACCGGGTTCTGGCCACCCGCATGGCAATACGCACACATCGCATCAGTTACATTACGCTGATTGCGGTCATTCTGTTTTTCTCATTCTCTTTTACCTTTTCTATTAGTCATGAAGAGGCCGTTTCGGCCTTCGAACAAAATATTTCCGCACTGGCGCTGGCAGCGCAAGTCATTCCTGGGCAAATTATTCATATCACCTCAACCGTGCTAAATATCTTCGCCGTATTAACCGCATTCTTTGGTATTTATCTGGGGTTCCACGAGGCGATTAAGGGTATTATTCTTAATGTTCTGAGCCGTATTATTGATGTGGAAAAAATTAATCCCCTGGTGCTTACGCTGGGTATTTGCACCTTTATTGTTATCACCCTGGTGATCTGGGTGTCATTTCGTGTATCGGTACTGGTGTTCTTCCAGTTGGGTAGCCCACTTTACGGGATTGTGTCCTGTATTATTCCGTTTTTCCTGATCTATAAAGTAACGCAACTGGAAAAACTACGCGGGCTGAAAACCTGGCTAATCCTGTTGTACGGGATCCTGCTGTGCCTGTC
>NZ_SZWS01000053.1:137977-143873 GCF_005281245.1 Citrobacter sp. wls826 | reverse complement strand
ACAGCGCCGTCAGTCACTGACGGCGCTTAACTCACACTCTCCAGTTGATAGCTGCGAATTTTATTCAGTACCGTGGTATGTGACACCCCCAGCGCTTTAGCGATATGCCGCGACGACACATTCTCTTCCACCATCTGTTCAATAAGCTGGCGTTCAGCACACAAAACCTGTTCTTTAAAAGGACGTTCTGTCGGCGTCAGCTCAACAGCAGGCAAATTCACCATCCCTAATTCTTCCCGCGTAATGACGTCGGATTCCGCCATCAGCATCAGGCGAATGATGGTATTTTCCAGTTCGCGAACGTTTCCCGGCCAGGTGTGATGATGCTGGGCATCAAAGCAGGCTTTATCCAGAATGATCCGTCGCTGGAATTCCTTCGCGTATTTCTGCACAAAGTGGCGAATCAATAGGCTGATATCCTGCGGGCGCTCCCGCAGTGGCGGAATGGTCAGTGAAAGTACATTGATGCGGTAATAGAGATCGGCACGCAGCAGACGTTGTTCCACCATCTCTTCCAGATTGGCGTTGGTTGCCACAATAATGCGCACATTGACCGGAATAATTTGCGCCCCGCCAACGCGACGGATCCCGCCATCCTGAAGTACGCGCAGTAATTTAGCCTGTAAGCTCAGCGACATTTCACCAAATTCATCGAGAAAAAGGGTGCCTTTATCGGCCATTTCAAACAGCCCCTTTTTGCCTTTACAATCTGCGCCGCTAAAAGCCCCTTTCTCGTAGCCAAAGAATTCACTCTCCATCAACGACTCAGGTAGCGCAGAGCAGTTCACCGGAATAAACGGATAAAAACGTCGCTGCCCGGAATTATGGATAGCCCGGGCCAGCAGTTCTTTGCCAGTACCCGTATCGCCGCGGATCAAAACGGTATATTTGCTGTCGGCAATTTTTATCGCCTTTTCGATAAGCGAGTGCATGCTCTGGCTGCTACAAATAATGTCAGAGAAATAGCGCGGGCGTTCCGGCTCAGGCGTTGACAGTTCGCTTATCTCTTCACACAGGTAAGCGACGTTAATAATATCGGCGCGCCGGCCTAAACAGGATTGCACGCAGGAAATATCCTGTAACTGGCGGCACCAGGATTTAATCAGGATCCGTCCAGGCGTGACTTTCATGGAGATGATATTGATATCGCAGCAGGAAAATTCCTTCAGGACATCCTCAACCATCGACAGACGATCAATTGTTTTAATATCCCAGCGTATCGTGACCACATTTGCTCCTGACAGTTAGCAACTGCGAAATAGATATTTCTGTGACGAGAGGAAATCTGACTACATTTTAGACGCTGTGGAATAATGTTCTGCCAGAGGACTCACATTGTGGATGTAAAAACAAAATATAAAAAAACCGGAGCACAAGGCTCCGGTTATCAGGTCATAACCCACGTTTATTGCTGTGGATTTTCATCCTGGTCAACAGCGAAACAGGCCACGAGTTGTCCACCGTAATCCTTCAACTGCGGCTGAAGCTGGGTACACGGACCAAAACGCCGACGGCAGCGGGCATTGAACGCACAGCCCGGCGGTGGATTCAGCGGGCTTGGCAGCTCACCGGTCAGCTTGATACGCTCGCGGCGATCGTCCGGGTTCAGGCGTGGCGTTGCGGAGAGCAGCGCCTGCGTATACGGATGACGCGGATTATTGAAGATCTGATCCTTCGTTCCTTTTTCCACGCAACGGCCTAAATACATCACCATCACCTCATCGGCAATGTGCTCTACCACCGACAGGTCGTGCGAGATAAAGACGTATGACAGCCCCAGTTCCTGCTGCAAGTCCATCATCAGGTTCAGCACCTGCGCACGAACAGAAACGTCCAGCGCCGAGACCGGTTCGTCGGCAATCACCACGTCTGGATCAAGCATCAGCCCGCGAGCGATGGCAATACGCTGACGCTGACCGCCGGAGAACATGTGCGGATAGCGGTCGTAGTGCTCGGTTTTCAGCCCCACTTTCGCCATCATCGCCAGCGCTTTTTCACGACGCTCCTCTTTACTTAGCGTGGAGTTGATCAGCAGCGGCTCTTCCAGAATCTGCCCTACTTTCTTGCGCGGGTTCAGGGAACCGTAAGGGTTCTGGAACACAATCTGGATTTTCTGCCGGCGCAGCTTCTGCGCCTGCGGGTCGTGCTTAAGCAGATCCTGCCCCTGATAATACAGCTCGCCGCCGGTCGGGACTTCAATCATCGTCAGCAGGCGACCAAGGGTGGATTTCCCACAGCCCGACTCGCCTACCACCGCCAGGGTTTTGCCGCGTTCCAGGGTAAAGGAGACGCCGTCCAGCGCTTTCACCAGGCGTTCCGGGGCGAACATCCCCTTCTTCACCGGGTAGTGTTTTTTCAGGTCAATTGCCTGCAACAGCGGCTGTGGCAAAGCGGCCTTTTGCGTACTCATAGCCCAGGCCTCCCGGCATCATCAAGTGGGTAGTGGCATTTCGACTGACGACCGCCTTCCAGCAGGTTCAGTTCAGGTTCTTCAGCGCGGCATTTGTCAGTCGCATAGGGGCAGCGCGGGTTCAGTAAACAACCGGTCGGGCGGTCATATTTACCTGGCACCACGCCCGGCAACGAAGCCAGACGCGCTTTATCCTGAGCGAACTCCGGCAACGCGCGCAGCAACGCCTGGGTATACGGATGACGCGGCGCGCGGAAAATATCCTGCGCGGCCCCGGTTTCCACTACCTGCCCGGCGTACATCACAATGATCTTGTGCGCCGCTTCGGCCACCAGCGCCAGGTCGTGCGTGATTAAGACCAGCGCCATGTTCTCTTTTTGCTGCAATTCCAGCAGTAGCTCGATGATCTGCGCCTGAATGGTCACATCCAGCGCCGTTGTCGGTTCGTCGGCAATCAACAGCTTTGGACGACAGGCAATCGCCATCGCGATCATCACGCGCTGGCTCATCCCACCGGACAACTGGTGCGGATAGACATCCAGACGCGAGGCCGGATCGGGGATCCCCACCAGCGTCAGCAGGTCAATCGCCCGCTGAATACGCGTTTTTTTGTTGCCGCCCTGGTGCACCTTAATGGCTTCCATAATCTGGTAGCCGACGGTGTAGCACGGGTTAAGGCTGGTCATCGGGTCCTGGAAGATCATCGCCACTTCCGCGCCCACTAACTGGCGACGCTCTTTCTCAGAGATGCGCTTCAGGTCACGACCATTAAACTCCAGATTTTCGGCCATAACGCGGCCTGGGTAGTCAATCAGTCCCATAATCGCCAGCGAGCTGACGGACTTACCAGAGCCGGACTCCCCTACAATGCCAACCACTTCACCCTGGTTCACGCTGTAACTAATGCGGTCTACGGCACGGAATTCGGACCCCACATCGCCGAAGTGCACCGATAATTTATCTACATTTAATAACGCCATCTCGAACCTCTTACTGCTTCAGTTTGGGATCGAGCGCGTCACGCAGACCGTCACCCATCAGGTTAAATGCCAGCACCGTCAGCAGGATTGCCAGCCCCGGGAAGGTCACGACCCACCAGGCGCTTTGGGCAAATTGCAACACGTCAGAGAGCATGGTGCCCCATTCCGGCGTAGGCGGCTGTGCGCCCATCCCCAGGAAGCCGAGGGCAGCCATATCGAGAATGGCGTTAGAGAAGCCAAGCGACGCCTGAACAATCAGCGGCGCAAGACAGTTAGGAAGAATATTGACGAACATCTGGCGCATCGCACCGGCTCCGGCCACGCGGGATGCGGTAACGTAGTCGCGGTTAACCTCCACCAGGACGGCGGCGCGCGTCAAACGCACATAGTGCGGCAATGCCACGAACGTCAGCGCCAGCGCGGCGTTGCCAATCGAGGGCCCAAATACCGCCACCAGCACCAGCGCCAGTAACAGGCTCGGCAGTGCCAGCATGATATCGACCACACGCATGATGACGTTATCGACAATCCCGCCAAAGTAACCGGCAATCAGCCCGAGAATCACGCCCATCAGCAGGGAGAGCACCACCACCAGACAGCCGACCAACAGAGACAAACGCGCACCGTACATCAGGCGGGACAGCACATCGCGGCCCACATCATCAGTACCAAACAGATGCGCCATGGTACCGCCTTCCTGCCACGCAGGAGGAGCCAGCAGCGTATCGCGGAACTGCTCTGCCGGGTTGTACGGCGCGAGGACGTTGGCAAAGACCGCAATCAGGATCATCACTACAACGTACACCAACCCAACAACCGCACCTTTGTTGCGCTTAAAATAGTGCCAGAACTCCTGCAGCGGGGTCATGGGCACCGGTGCAGCAATAACTTTATTTTCAGTAACCTGTGACATGATGGCCCCTTACTTCCTATGCCGAATACGCGGGTTCACCACGCCGTACAGCAGGTCTACCAGCAGGTTGACGAGGATAATCATCGTCGCGACCAGCAGTACCCCGCCCTGTACCACTGGATAATCACGGCGTTGTAGCGCATCGATCAACCAGCGTCCCAGTCCCGGCCACGAGAAAATAGTCTCGGTCAGGATCGCCCCAGCCAATAACGTACCGACCTGCAGGCCGATAACGGTCACAACGGGAAGCATCGCGTTACGCAGAGCGTGAATGATGATGACGCGCATACGGGTCAGGCCTTTGGCGCGTGCGGTACGAATGTAATCTTCACCCAGTACTTCCAGCATTGATGAACGAGTCATACGCACAATTACCGCCAGAGGAATGGTGCCAAGCACCATTGCCGGCAGGATCATATGCGCCAGCG
Organism: Citrobacter sp. wls826; assembly: GCF_005281245.1. Classification (NCBI taxonomy): domain Bacteria; kingdom Pseudomonadati; phylum Pseudomonadota; class Gammaproteobacteria; order Enterobacterales; family Enterobacteriaceae; genus Citrobacter; species Citrobacter sp. wls826. The sequence continues at coordinate 139,142 of NZ_SZWS01000053.1, read as the reverse complement.
CATCGATAAAGTTGCCCTCTTCACCCCAAATGGCGGTGTCAATCAGCATAAAACCGGTCAGGGGATTGGAATCATCAAGGAACACCATGTCGCTCACCCGACCGGAAACCGGCGTCAGGTTCCACTGCACGGAAACCAGCATGATCAGCATCATGCCCCACCAGAAAATCGGCATGGAGTAACCCGTCAGCGCCAGGCCAACGGCAGTGTGATCGAAAATGGAGCCGCGCTTAACGGCAGCAAGTACACCCACCGGAATACCCACCGCAACGGCGAAAATCATCGCGCAGACGCCAAGTTCAAGCGTTGCTTTAAAGCGAGGAACAAACTCTTCCCACACCGGTAATCGGCTTTTCAGCGAGATACCTAAATCACCATGCATAACCCCCCAGATGTAATGGAGGTACTGCTGCCACATCGGTTTATCCAGACCAAGTTCAGCCAACAGTTGAGCATGACGCTCAGGGGAAATTCCACGCTCACCCGCCATGATCATTACCGGATCGCCGGGGATCATATGAACGAAAGCAAAGGTGAGAAGAGTGATACCGATAAACGTGGGGATGACGAGTCCCAAACGTCGGAGAATGAACTGCAACATAACCCGGATTCTCTCTAATGACGCACGGCCTGGAACCGTGAATCTGTATTGCTCACAAATCTTATCTCCCCCTCCAGCGAGAGGGAGATAAAGCATTACTGTCAGGTGGCGCTACGGTGACCCGACTTAACGGTCCGTAGCGCTGCCTGGCTTGCTTTTAATTATTCGACAGAGACGTTTTCGAAGTGATGTTTGCCTAATGGATCAACCACATAGCCTTTCACTTCTTTACGCACTGGTTCATACACGGTGGAGTGAGCAACAATCAGAGCCGGGGCCTGATCGTGCATAACAACCTGAGCTTGCTTGTACAGTTCAATACGTTTGTTGTGATCGTCGGTCGCACGCGCCGGCTGGATCAGATCTTCAAACGGTTTGTAGCACCAGCGAGAGTAGTTGGAACCGTCTTTCGCTGCCGCACAGCTGAACAGGGTGGCGAAGAAGTTGTCCGGATCCCCGTTGTCACCGGTCCAACCCATCATCACCGCCTGATGCTCACCCGCTTTGGCGCGTTTCAGATATTCGCCCCACTCGTAGGTCACAATCTTGGCCTGAACGCCAATT